>JAJZUH010000011.1 GCA_021847165.1 Pseudomonadota bacterium | reverse complement strand
GCATCGTAGCTCGCCAGCTGACAGCGGGTGAAATAGTCGTCGATCTTGTCTCGCACCGCCCGCAGCGCTTCCGCCGCGGATCGGCTATCCGCGCCCAGGAACAGGATTGCCGCATCGGCCTCGCCCTTGGCATACCATTCGACGTAAACCTTGGCATCGGCAAAGAACCTGTCGGCAATGTCCTGATTGATGCCGTTGTCGCCGCTCATGTCGGCGACCCAGCCGGACGTCCTGGCGATGTCGTTGACCGTGGCGCTCAATGCACCATCGTCGATCTGTTTGGCACAGACCACGCCGTCGCCATTGAACTGCAAGCCGGCCAGGAATTTCTCGATGTCCGCCATGTCCGCCAGCGAGATAACGGTTGCCTGGGGCTTGCCCAGGCTCTTCAGGATATGCTGCGCGGAAGCCAGCACCTGTTTGCCTTCTTCGCTGTCATCCGCGATGTCGGCCAGCGCCAGGCTATCCGCGCCGTTGATCAGCAGTTCGGGGTTCTTCAGCAGCGCGCCTGCCCAGCTGATCGCTGCCAGAACCTCGTTGGCGCGCACCTGCCCGTCGCCGTCCGCATCGATCATGTCCAGTGTGCGGTTATCGAACTCGATGCCGCGCGTCGGGCAACTCAACGCGACCCACAGTTTTTGATCGAGCCGATCCAGCGCGAGCAGGTCGGCGCCGGTATCCAGCTGCACCTGGTCGAACCCGCCAGCGCGGAAGAATTTCCATGTATGAGTCGGATTCGCCATTGCTTTACCCCCTAAAATTCATTCAGAGATCGGCTGCTGTAATGTCAGGCGGCAAAACAGCAATGTGCTCCAGTTCCACCTGTTCGATGCTGGTAAAGCGTTTGGATATCTTCTGGCTGGTGGTGCGCACGTCCTGCGCGTCCTCGTGCGCCTGGCGGATATGATCGGCCAGCTTCTTCATGCGTTCGTCGAAACGCCCGAACTCCTTGCCCAGTTTGCCCAGTTCGTCCTTGATGATATGCACCTGCTTGCGCGTCTCCACGTCCTTCATCACGGCACGTGCGGTGTTCAGCACGGCCATCAGCGTGGTTGGCGAGACGATCCACACACGGCGCTGCATGGCGTAATCCACTATATCGGAATGATGCGCATGGATCTCGGCGAACACCGCTTCCGCAGGGATGAACATCACTGCGCCATCCGATGTTACCTCCGGGATGATGTATTTGCCGGAAATATCATCCACATGCCTCTTCACGTCGGCCTTGAATTGTTTCTCTGCCGCCAGCTTTTCCGCCGGACTCGCGGCATCGAACATGCGGTGGTAGTTCTCCAGCGGGAACTTGGAATCCACCGCCACCATGCCGGTCGGCTCCGGCAATTTGAGCACGCAGTCGGCACGGCTGCCGTTCGGCAGGGTATATTGCATCTCGTAAGCCTGCGGCGACAGGATATTGCGCACCAGCCCTTCCAGCTGCACTTCGCCGAACGCACCGCGCGAACGCTTGTCGCCGAGCAGTTCCTGCAGGCTGACGACATTGGTGGTGAGGCCGTCGATCTTCTTCTGCGCTTCGTCGATGGTGGCCAGACGCGCCATGACGCTCACAAAAGTCTCGTTGGTCTTCTTGAAGCCTTCGTCCAGGCGCTCGTTCACCTTGCCGCCGATCTGCTCCAGGCGGCCGTCCACCGTCCTGGACAGGGTTTCGATGCTGCTGGCCAGATGCTGGGTGGCGTTGCGGAACGAGTTCTGGATCAGCTCCTGGTCCGCTCGTCCCTGCTCCGCCAGCTTGGCCAGCGTCTGCGCCAGCATCTCGCTGCGCAGCGTGTCCTGCTTGGCTTGCAGCGCGTTGATGGCATCTCGGGTGGCGCGCAGCTCCTCGCTCACGGCAGTGCGCAAGCGTTCCGACTCCGCTGCCTGCGCCGCAATCAGGCGGTCGCCCTGCTTGTTCAGGCCATCGTGCAGGTCAGTCAGCATGGCGCGATGTTGCTGTTCCAGCATCTGCGCAGCCCGCGCGGGCTGCCGCAACTGCAATACCAGCAGCAAGGACAGCAGCGCCAGCACGGCAACGATCAAAATAATCTCCAGGGTCATAAATCCATACCGGTCAGCCAGCTCCGCCCTACTTCGCCTTGAACGCCTCGTTCATCAGCGCCATCCCTTTGCCCCATGAGTCCCTGTCCGCCTCTGCGTCATAGGCCATCGGCAGCTTGAATTCCTTGCCAAGCCTGTCCGCGTCCGGGCTGGTGAAGCTGTGCATGGCCCCCGGATAGGTCACTATCAGCGGGGTCACGCCGGCCTTTTCCATCTCATCACGGAACGCCGCGACCTGCTCTGCCGGGATGAACGGATCGGCCTCGCCGGTAAACGAGGCGATGCGCGCCTTCACCACGCCCGGCTCCGCCGGATGCGATGTTTTCAGGCCGCCGTGGAAGCTCTCCACCACCTTGAGGGGCTCGCCGAGGCGCGCCATGTTCAACGCCACCGATCCGCCGAAGCAATAGCCGATGGCGCCGATGTTGTCGGCATCCACCGTACTCTGCTGCTTGAGCAGCGCAAGCGCGGCTTCGAAGCGCGCCTTGGCCAATGCCTCATTCTGGCTCACTTCGCTGGAGAATTTCTGCGCATCGTCGGGATGGTGCGCCATCTTGCCGTTGCCGTACATGTCGAGCGCGAGTGCGGTGTAACCCTGCTGCGCCAGCATGCGAGCGCGCTTGCGTGCGTAGTCGTTGAGGCCCCACCATTCATGCACCACCAGTGCGCCCGGGCGTTTTCCCTTCACCGCATCGTCGTAGGCAACATAGCCCTTGAGCTTGGTGCCGTCGGCTTCGTAGCTGACCTCCTTGCCCTGAACCGCGGCATGCGCTGCAGCGACAACCAACATGAGGCCAATGAAATAAAGCGGTCTTTTCATAGCTATTCTCCTGTCGTGAACGGACAGGCAGTATAAATCAAGATGAAATGACAAAGGGCGCTTGCGCGCCCTTTGTCATTGAAGTTGCATCTCCCGATTCAATCGGCTTTTGTGGCGCGCTTGCGCTCGTGCTCCTTCAGATAGCGCTTGCGGATACGGATGGACTTGGGTGTCAGCTCCACCAGTTCGTCGTCGTCGATGAATTCCACCGCCGATTCCAGGGTCAGCTTGATCGGGGTGGTCAGGCGCACCGCTTCGTCGGTACCGGAGGCGCGCACGTTGGTGAGCTTCTTGCCCTTGATCGGATTGACGATGAGATCGTTGTCGCGGCTGTGGATGCCGATGATCATGCCCTCATACAATTTGTCGCCGGGGCTGACGAACATGCGGCCGCGGTCTTCCAGGTTCCACAGCGCATAGGCCACCGCCTCGCCGTCTTCCTGCGAAATGAGCACGCCGTTGTGGCGACCCGGCAGGTCGGCCTTGGTCGGACCGTAATCGTCGAACACGTGGCTCATCAGGCCGGTACCGCGCGTCATGGTCATGAAATCCGACTGGAAGCCGATCAGGCCGCGGGCCGGAATGTGGTATTCCAGGCGGGTACGGCCATGGCCGTCCGATTCCATGTTGGTCAGTTCGCCGCGACGACGGCCGATCTCCTCCATCACGCCGCCCTGATGTTCGTCTTCCAGGTCGATGGACAGGTTCTCGTACGGCTCGCACTTCTCGCCGTTGATCTCCTTGTAGACGACGCGCGGCTTGCCCACGGCCATCTCGAAGCCTTCGCGGCGCATGTTTTCCAGCAGGATGGTCAGATGCAGTTCGCCGCGGCCGGATACGCGGAACACGTCCGCGTCCTGGGTATCCTCGACGCGCAGCGCCACGTTGGTCAGCAGTTCCTTGGTCAGGCGGTCGCGGATCTGGCGGCTGGTGACGAACTTGCCCTCGGTGCCTGCCAGAGGCGAGGTGTTCACCATGAAGTCCATGGTCAGCGTCGGCTCGTCCACGGTCAGCATGGGCAAGCCGACCGGCTTGTCCTTGTCGCAGATGGTGACGCCGATACCGATGTCTTCCAGACCGGAAATGATGATGATGTCGCCAGCTTCCGCGCCTTCCACCGGCACGCGGTCCAGCCCCTGGAAGCCCAGCACCTGGTTGATGCGGCCGGATCCCACCTGCTTCTCGTGATTCATCACCACCACTTGCTGGCCGGGTTTGATGCGTCCGTTCAGCACGCGCCCCACGCCGAGGCGTCCGGTGAAGGTGGAATAATCCAGTGCCGCGAGTTGCAGTTGCAGCGGTGCATCAGGATCGCCCGGTGGTGTCGGTACGTGTTTCAGGACGGTGTCGAACAGTGCGGTCATGTCGGAAGCGGAACCGCCCTTGGACGGGGCATCGTTCAGATTCAGGCAGGCCCAGCCGTTCAGGCCGGAAGCGTAGATCACGGGAAAATCGAGTTGTTCGTCGTTGGCGCCAAGCTTGTCGAAGAGATCGAAGGTCTGATCCAGCACCCAGTCCGGACGCGAGCCGGGACGATCGACCTTGTTGATCACCACGATGGGCTTGAGGCCCAGCGCCAGCGCCTTCTTGGTCACGAAGCGTGTCTGCGGCATCGGGCCTTCCACCGCATCCACCAGCAGCAGCACGCCGTTCACCATGCCCAGCACGCGCTCCACTTCGCCGCCGAAGTCGGCGTGTCCCGGGGTATCGACGATGTTGATGTGGGTGCCGTTGTATTCGATGGCGGTGTTCTTGGCCAGAATGGTGATGCCGCGCTCTTTTTCCAGGTCGTTGCTGTCCATCACGCGGGCATCCACTTTCTGGTTGTCGCGGAAGGTGCCGCTCTGTTTCAGGAGCTGGTCAACGAGGGTGGTCTTGCCGTGGTCGACGTGGGCAATGATGGCAATGTTGCGAAGGGCGCGGGACATGATGTACTACCTGTGCAGAATTCAAAGGGGGCGCATTCTAGCACAGAGCCAGGCCATCCATATGACATCTATGTGTCGGCGAAATACACCTGATTGCGGCCGGCGGATTTGGCCTGATACATGGCCGCGTCGGCCAGCTTGATCAGGTCCTCCTGGGTGGCGCCATGATTGCTGAACAGCACCACGCCGATGCTCGCAGTACAACGATGCTCGATCACGCGGGGCGGCCGGCCATCCTTTTGCGCCACGTTCAGCCGGTACACCTCTCCCAGCGATTGCCGGATCTTCTCGGCGACCACGCTGGCCTGCGTCATCGAGATCGCCCGGTCCGCATCCAGCTCGCTCAACATCACGATGAATTCGTCGCCACCAAAGCGCGAAACCGTATCGACTTCGCGCACGCAGCTGACGATGCGATGCGCGACTTCGACCAGCAGGATGTCGCCCACATCGTGCCCATGTTCGTCGTTGAGCGGCTTGAAGTTATCCAGGTCGATGAACATCAGTGCCGCGAACCGGTTGTTGCGCCTGCAGGCCGACAGCACCTGGTTGAACCGGTCCTGCAGCAGGCGGCGATTGGGCAACTGTGTCAGTGCATCGTAGAAAGCCAGATTGCGTATCTGCTCCTCGGCCCTTTTGCGTTCGGTGATGTTGCGCGTCACCCCAAGCAGGATGAGTTCGCCCGCATCGCTGGTGGCGAAATGGGTCGTCACCTCGGTCCACAATTTATCGCCGTTGCGGCAATACTGCTCCACCTCGTCCGTATATACGTGATCGCCTTCGCTGCCGTTCAGGAACGCCTGGCTGCGCTCGGCTATCCATTCCCTCACGTCGGCCTGGGAAGTGGCCGACAGCAATTGACCGAGTGGCATCTCCATCACCTCTTCCGCTGTGTAGCCCAGCAGTTTCTCGACCGATGGACTCATATACATCCAGGCCTTCGTTTGCAGATTGGCGATCCAGATCACATCGGAAATATTGTCGGCAAGGAAACGGTATCTCGCCTCGCTTTCGTGTATCGCTTTTTTCTGCTGATCGAGTGCATCCAGCATGCTGTCGAGATGGCGCGCCAGCACCCCGATCTCGTCGAGCCGTCCGATGTCGGAACGACGCTTGCCCAGTCCCTGCTCGACCGCTGCTGCCACCTGCATCAGATGATCCAGACCGCGCGTCAGCCTCCGCGCCAGCACCATTGCGATGAGCGAGACCGCCAGCACCGCGATCAGGATGAACTCGGCCCAGGCTCGGGTCAGCGCAGACAGGTTTGCATTCACCGCATCCCGCGACATCTCGACCCGTACCCAACCCAGCAGCCTGCCTTCGGCCATCACCGGATGCGCCACGACGATCAGGTTCTGCTGGTTGACCAGTACGCTCTGGTCTCTGGCGGAAGAAGCCAGCATGTCGCGGCTCACCTTGTCCGTCAGGAAGAACCCGACCTCGTCCGGATTGGTCGAGGCCAGCACCTCGCCATGCGTATTCACGAAATACGCCCGTTGCAGGTCCTGCGTCCGGGCGAATCCCTGCACCACCTCCTGCAAGCCCATCAGGTCGTTCGCCACGGCCCATGAGGTTCCGCTGATGGCGAGCGCATGGGCCAGCGACGATGCGCGCTCTTCGGAAGACCGGTACAAGGCCTCCCTCTGCTGTTCCAGCGTCAGGTAGCCGAATCCCAGCATCAACGCGAGCGAAGCCAAGGCGAAGCCGAGGATCAGTTGCCTCCGTATCGACCCTCGCCACAGCAGGCTGATGTGTTTGCCGATCTTCATCAATATTCGACGGGCCGCACTTTTTCGGAAAAGTTCTTGAGGTATTGCAGTACCGGGTCGTATGTCTCGTTGCCGGCCCGCTCAAATCCCGTTATCCCCATTCTTTCCAGCATTGCGCGCCCCTCCGCAGTCTGTTTCAGGTCAACCAGCGCTTTGCCCACTTTCGCAGCCAGTCCGGGCGGAATATCGTCGCGCACCACCCAGCCATTATTGGGCAGCTTCCCGGTCTGCCACTTCACTTCCAGTTGCGCCGCCATCTCGGGATGTTCCTGCTGGAATGTCTTCCATGGGACAGGCCATGTCGCCCCCGCCGCCACATGGCCGCGCAGTACGTTCATGATGGAAGACTCCTGCGAACCGACATACAGGTTCTCGATGTCCTTGTTCACGTTGACGCCGTGCGTGTGCAGATAGTACTGCACCATGATGGTTGCGGCCAACGCGGACAAGGCCGGATACGACACCGTCTTGCCCTTCAGATCGGCCACCTTGCGGATACCGCTGTCCTTGCGCACCAGGATGATGCCGCGGAACATTTCGTCGTTTCCCATCTTGCCGAACACACGGTAGCCGTATTTCAGCGAACGCACGGTCTGGTAGGGATTGGGCATGGCGAAATCGAATTGCCCGCCGTAGAGCCGCTTCTCGAACTCTTCATAGTTGCGTGAAGCTTCCAGCCGGAAACGCGCTTGCGGAACGGCTGTATTGAGATAGTCGATGAGCGGGCCGTACACCTCGACCATGCGCTTGGGGTTGTGCAAGGGGTGGATGCCCACGATGTATTCCCTGGGCTCATTTGCGCCGCGCTCGGAAAAAACGGGTTGATAGGTTTCTTCCTGTTGCCTGCCGCAACCGACGATCAGCAATGCGGCAAACGCCACAATGTGCCATTTCATCCTCGTTCTCCCCATCGCGAAACCAGCAGTCCGCATTCGGCCGGTGTTCCGGGGCGAATATACCCGCAATCCCGACCGGAACCAATGTCTTCCGGCCCCCCAACATAACGCTGGCTTTTATTCCGTCGCTGAGTATAATGCGCGCCTTGCCGTTCCCTGGACGGCATTGAGTCCATCGTTTTCTGACCCTCTGGCATCCATTCTGGATGCGCCTGGCTTCACCGGTTAGCGACGATGTTTGTTTGCGCCGGTAGAGGTTCGTCCCCTGCTGAATTTCATTGTATGGCTTTGCGCCATGCATGCGCTGTGTCTTATAAAAATCAAGGAACAACCGTGTCTGAAAATATCATTGAAACTACAGCGCCTGCCGCTGCCGAGAATGTCGCTTCCTTCGCCACGCTGGGCCTGGCTCCCGCCATCCTGAAAGCCGTGCAGGACGCCGGTTACACCGTGCCTTCGCCGATCCAGGCACAAGCCATCCCCGATGCGCTGGCCGGACGCGACCTGATGGCTTCCGCCCAGACCGGCACCGGCAAGACCGCCGCATTCATCCTGCCCGCCCTGCAACGCCTGTCGGTGGAATCGCCCGTGCGCAGCAAGGGGCCGCGCATCCTGGTGCTGACCCCGACGCGCGAACTGGCGCAGCAGGTCTCCGACGCCGCCAACAAATACGGCAAGAACATGCGCGTCAAGGTGGTGAGCATCCTCGGCGGCATGCCCTATCCGCTGCAAAACAAGCTGCTGTCCGGATTCGTCGACATCCTGGTGGCCACCCCGGGCCGTCTGATCGATCACATCGAACGTGGCCGCATCGATTTCTCGCGTCTGGAGATGCTGGTGCTGGACGAAGCCGACCGCATGCTGGACATGGGTTTCATCGACGATGTGGAGCGCATCGCCGCAGCCACGCCGGCAACACGCCAGACCCTGCTGTTCTCCGCCACGCTGGAGGGCGTGATCGGCAACCTGGCCCAACGCCTGCTGAAGGATCCGAAGCGCATCTCGATCACTTCGAGCAAGGCGCGCCACGAGAACATCGAACAGCGCCTCATGTATGTGGACGACATGGCCCACAAGAACCGCCTGCTCGACCACATCCTGCGCGATGTCGAACTGAACCAGGCCGTGGTGTTCACCGCCACCAAGCGCGATGCCGACACGCTGGCCGACGAGCTTTCCGCCCAGGGCCATGCCGCCGCCGCCCTGCACGGCGACATGAACCAGCGTGAACGCAACCGCACGCTGCTCAACCTGCGCCGCGGCAACGTGCGCGTGCTGGTCGCCACCGACGTCGCCGCGCGCGGCATCGACGTCTCCGGCATCTCGCACGTCATCAACTTCGATTTGCCCAAGTTCGCCGAGGACTACGTGCACCGCATCGGCCGCACCGGCCGCGGCGGCGCCTCCGGCATCGCCGTCTCCTTCGCTTCCAACCGCGACGCGATGCACCTGAAAAAGATCGAGCGTTACACCGGCCAGGCCATCCAGCCGCACACCATCGCCGGCCTGGAGCCGAAATTCAAGCCGCGCCCTGCCTCTTCGCAACCGCGCAGCGGCGCAGGTCGCAGCAATGGCGGCGGTTTCGGTCGCCATTCCGCCCCGGACAGCCGTCATGGACATCCGCAAGGACAGCGCCGCGAAGGCCACAAGCACAACCGTTTCGGCAGCGATTCGGGACCGCGCAGCGGCAGCAACTTTGGACAAGGCAATGCGAACGGTAATGTTAATGGCAACCGTGCCCCGTCCGGGCAGCACGCGGGTGCGCGACGCCCCCAGGGCACCAGCTTCGCCCTCGGTCGCGGCCATAACAGCAACCCCAACGGCAACAAGCGCTAGACTTCACCGTATGGCGCAATGAAAAAGGCACGCTTCCGGCGTGCCTTTTTCATGCCGGCACATGCGCAAAATGTTGTGCTGCTGCGCTCTATCCTCTATCCTCGCAGCTGTTCGAATCTTCAATAAACATCATGCCCATCAGCATCAAGACCCCGCAGGAAATCGAAAAGATGCGCATCGCAGGCCGCCTGGCCGGCGAGGTGCTCGACTACATCACGCCATTTGTTCAGGCCGGCATCACCACCGATGAGCTCGACAAGCTGTGCCACGACTACATGGTAGACGTGCAGGGCTGCATCCCTGCCCCGCTCAACTACGCACCGGGCGGGCATACACCCTATCCGAAATCCATCTGCACCTCGATCAACCATCAGGTGTGCCACGGGGTACCCAGCGACAAGAAGCTGAAGAACGGCGATATCGTGAACCTCGACATCACCACCATCAAAAACGGCTACCACGGAGATACCAGCCGCATGTTCTGTGTCGGCGAGCCCTCGATCCAGGCCAAACGCCTGTGCGAAGTCACCTATGAAGCGATGTGGCGCGGCATCCGCATGGTCAAGCCGGGCGCCCACCTGGGCGACATCGGGCATGCCATCCAGACGTTCGTCGAGGGCCTTGGTTACAGCGTCGTGCGCGAATTCTGCGGGCACGGTATCGGCAGCAAGTTCCATGAAGAACCGCAGGTGCTGCATTACGGCAAGGCCGGCACGGGCGTCAGGCTGGAGCCCGGCATGATCTTCACCATCGAGCCCATGGTCAATGCCGGGAAGAAGGATATCAAGCAGCTCGGCGACGGCTGGACCATCGTCACCAAGGACCACAGTCTGTCGGCACAATGGGAACATACCATCCTGGTCAACGAAACCGGCTTCGAAGTTCTGACCCTGTCCGCCGGTTCGCCGCCTATCCCTGCCTGATAGCGGCAACGCGATGTCGATAGCGGAAATACGTGACAGTCTGCGCCTCGCGCGTCGCGAACTGCAGGCAGACTATCTCGCCCATCCCCAGCCGGCCCGCTACCTGCTGGCGCATTCGAAGCAGGTCGATGAACATTTGCGCCAGGTCTGGCGTCAGCTCGACCTGCCGGCAGAGCTGGCGCTGGTCGCCGTGGGCGGTTACGGACGCGCGGAACTCTACCCGAAATCCGATATCGATCTGCTCATCCTGCTGCCCGCACAACCGGACGAGGCGTTGCAGCAGCGCCTGCAGGAACTGGTCGGCAACCTGTGGGACATCGGGCTGGAGGTCGGCCACAGCGTACGCACCATCGGCGATTGCATGGCCGAATCCTCGGATGTGACAGTACAGACCAATCTGCTCGAAGCCCGCCATATCACCGGCAATCATGCGCTGTTCCTGGAAATGCGCGAGACATTGGCTGCACATCTGAGCCGCCGTGCCTTCTATCTTGCCAAGGTGCAGGAACAGGAACAGCGGCATACCCGTTTCGTGGATACCGACTACAACCTCGAGCCCAATCTGAAGGAAAGTCCGGGAGGACTGCGCGACCTGCAATCTGTGCTGTGGATCTCGCGCGCCTGCGGTTTCGGACACACCTGGAAGGCGCTGGCACAGGCCGACCTCATCACCCCAACCGAGGCGCGCCAGATCGCGCATCACGAACACCTGCTGCAGGATCTGCGCATCCGTCTGCATTATCTTTCCGGCCGGCACGATGACCGCCTGCTGTTCGAATACCAGACTGCCCTCGCCGAGCAGCTCGGCATCGCTGCCAGCGCCCAGCGTCGCGCCAGCGAACATTTGATGCAGCACTATTACCGCACCAAGCAGGCCGTGCAGCAACTCAATGCCGTATTGCTGCAGACCATGCGGGCGCGCATCTTCCCGGCTGCCGAGACCTTCCCCCTGAACGATCGCTTCGTGGCCCGCGACGACAAGCTGGAAGCGCGGGATGAAACGCTGTTCGAGACGCAACCGACCGCCATCCTGGAAAGCTTCCTGCTGCTGGAACAGCATCCGCGCCTGAGCGGATTTTCCGCCCAGACCTTGCGCGCCTTGTGGCGCGCACGCAAAACCATCGGTTCCGGCTTCCGCAAGGATCCGCGCAACCGCGAATTGTTCATGAATATCCTGCGCCAGCCGCAGGGCCTTACGCACGCGCTGCGACGCATGAACCAGCAGGACATCCTCGGGCGCTACCTGCCGCCCTTCGGACGCATCGTCGGCCAGATGCAGCACGATCTTTTCCACGTGTATACCGTGGACGAGCATATCCTGATGGTGGTGCGAAACCTGCGCCGCTTCACGCTGCCGCAATATGCGCACGAATATCCGCTCTGCAGCAAACTCATCCGCGATTTCGCCCGCCCGGAAGTGCTCTACATCGCCGGCATATTCCACGACATCGCCAAAGGGCGGGGCGGCGACCATGCCCAACTGGGACGGGTCGACGCCATGCGCTTCTGCAAGCAGCACGGGGTGATGCGCGAGGATGCCGATCTCGTCGTATGGCTGGTAGAACATCACCTCACCATGTCCGCCACCGCCCAGAAGCAGGATCTGTCGGACCAGGATGTGATCGCCGCATTCGCCGCCAAGATCAGGAACGAACGCTACCTCGCCGCACTCTACCTGCTCACCGTCGCAGACATACGCGGCACCAGCGCAAAAGTGTGGAATGCCTGGAAAGGCCAGTTGCTGGAAAACCTGTATAACGCCACGCGCCGCTTCATGACCAGCGGCAAGGTCGCCGACCTGGTCGGCGAGATCAGAGGGCGCAGTGCCGAAACCCTCAGCCTGTACGCCATCCATCCCGATGTCTACGAATTGCTGTGGGCCCAGTTCGATGCCGATTATTTCCTGCGCCACGAACCGCACGAAATCGCCTGGCATACCCGCATGCTGGCGCATCGCGTCAACAGCGACGTCCCGGTCGTCAAGGCACGTCTGAGCCGCATCGGCGAAGGACTGCAGATAATGGTCTACACGCAGGACCGCCCTTATCTGTTCGCCCGCATCTGCAATTTCTTTGCACGCATGAGCTACAACATCATGGAGGCCAAGATACACACCACCCAGCACGGCTATGCGCTGGACAGCTTCCTGGTGATGGATGCGAACAACAGCAAGACGGTGTATCGCGACGTGATGAACTACATCGAATACGAGCTGGCACAGCAGCTCGCCGACAGCACGCCTCCCGCCGCGCCGAATGTGGGGCGGGTCAGCCGCCAGCTCAAGCATTTCCCCATCGTGCCGCAAGTCGGCATTGCGCGCGACGAAAAGGGGCAGCACATCCTGTCCATCGTGGCCGGCGACCGTCCCGGCCTGCTGGCCCGGATCGCCTATCTGCTGGCCAAGCATCACATCGAATTGCGCAGCGCCAAGATCAACACGCTGGGCTCGCGCGCCGAAGATACCTTCTGGATCAGCGGCGAAGTGCTGGACAGGCCTCAGGAAGTCGATGAGTTGCGTGCCGCACTGCAGCAGCAGCTGGCCTGATCAAAACCGATATGGACAACCGCAACGACCAGATTTCAAGCAAGGTTCCTGAGGTCACGACGATGTTCTGGATCGTCAAGATCGCCGCCACCACCCTGGGCGAGACCGGCGGCGATGCCGTCTCCATGTCGATGAATCTTGGTTATCTGGTCGGCACGGCAATTTTCTCCGCAGTCTTCCTCATCGCTGTAGCGGCCCAGATCAGCGTCCGTCGTTTTCATCCTTTCCTGTACTGGGCAACCATCATCGCCACAACCACGGTCGGGACGACATTGGCCGATTTCGCAGATCGCTCGCTCGGGATCGGCTATGCAGGGGGCACCGCCCTGCTCTTTGCACTTTTGACGGCCGCGCTGGTCGCGTGGTACGGGACGCTCGGCTCTGTTTCGATCGACACGGTGACTACCGCAAAATCGGAAGCGTTCTATTGGGTAACGATCATGTTCTCGCAAACCCTGGGCACCGCACTCGGAGACTGGACGGCCGATAGCGCCGGGCTAGGCTACGACGGCGGAGCCCTCGTCTTTGGCAGCCTGCTGCTGGCAGTAGTCGCAGCCTGGCGCTGGACCGCCATGTCCAGGACCTTGCTGTTCTGGGCAGCTTTCATCCTTACCCGCCCCCTTGGCGCCGTGGTCGGCGATCTGCTCGACAAGCCTGTGGATGCCGGTGGCCTGGCATTGAGCCGCTATTCTGCATCTGCGGCGCTCGTCGTTTTCATCGTTGCCTGCCTGCTGCTTTTTCCCCAACGCAAGCTTAAGAACAATTCCGCCCATTGAAATCAGGACAGGCCACAGGCTATCCGGATTGCCCAGCAATCCCCCTCCCCGATCTTTGATCTTTGCTACCATACATGGCATCGAATTCCGGGAGATGCTTCATGAGTCTGGTATGGCGTGATCAGTTGAGTGTCGGGAACAACATCATCGATGATGACCACAAATATCTTATTGAAATCATCAACAAGGTCGAGCAAGCCCTGGGAAAGAAGAATCGGGGCGATTTGGCAGCCGTGCTCGATAACCTTTCTCAGTATTCTCGCGTGCATTTTGACCGGGAAGAAAAAATCGCCGCGGCGGTCAAATATACCCAGGTTCCGCATCTGAACCAGTCTCACCAGGAACTGCTGAAACAGCTCGACCAGATGAAGGGCGAAATTGCCGCGATGGGGCAAGACTGGCCTGCCGAGACGACCGAACATTTCACCGGCTTCTTGCGTGACTGGTTAATCAATCATGTGATCCGGGAAGATTTGCTGATGAAACCGGCACTGCAAAAATACTCGCCCGCGTTCGATCCGAGATAGCCTCCTTGCATTTGCCTCAGGCCTGTTAACTGTCAGCCGTGCCGCCCCTTGTAGCACAGGGCGGCGGCATGCACGACTTCGGAATAGGGCAAGTCCGCCAGATCTTCCCAGCGCATGAGAATGGCAGCCAGAAGCGCATCCACATCCGCCACTTCGCAATCGTCGTGCAGAACCTGATGCAATCCTTTCAGGCCGCCGCACTGGATGCGCATCTCCTGTGCATGCGACAGTACCGTCTGCTCCGAGGTTTTCCTGAGCGCAAAGGAAAAATTGTGGCGTAGCTGTTCGTGCAACGAGATGCAACGGGAAAGACTGGACGTATTCTGGCAGGTGACGACCTCGCGCTCGGCGATCTGGATCCGATCCGAACGGCTGCACGCGACGCAGCGCGCCAGCACTGCTTTTCCGAACGTGCATGGACGTTCGATCATGTCGGACAATCTCTGCCGGAAGGCAGTCTCGTCCATGGATGCTAGTCGTCCCCCAGCTCCGGGGCAGGATCGCGCACCTGGTTGAGCAGATCCTCGGCCTGCAATTCGGAATCGGCATGGATCATCTTGATCATCGCGGGCGAGCCGACTGCAAGTTCTGTACGCAACTGTTTGACTCTTGCCGACGCAGCCCGATAGGCATCGTGCTGTTCCAGCTTCTTGAGCTGCCTGAAGGGGAAGTCGGTTACATGATAGATAAAGTAAGGCATGGTTAGTCTCGTTCCGTTTCGCGCGATACTGCGAATGTTCAGGCAGTCGGGCGCTTCATGAAGGTGATGACGTTGGAGCCGGGGGCGTTCTTGCTCGCGCAGCTCCCCTCCCCGACGCCGGCGAGCTGTTCGGCCTCGTGCAACAGGTTGATGACATCCACATAATGCTTCTGTTTCACCATCATCAATGCCGTATAGCCGCCCTCATTGCATGCCTTCACGTCCGCGCCCGCCTCCAGCAGCCGTTCGACCACTGCGGTCTCGCCATAGCCTGCCGCCAGCATCAGCGGCCGCACGCCGTAACCGATGGCGGCTTCGATATTGGCACCGGCATCGATCAATTTCCTGACCACGTCTGCAAAGCCGCGTTTCAATTCCGGGTTGTACACTGCCTTGCTCAACGGCATCCAGCCGTGCGCATCGCCCGCATTGACATCGGCACCGCTTGCGATCAGCAACTCCACCATGGGCAGGTCGCCGGCATGCGCGGCCAGCATGAGCAGCGTAGCGCCCTCCGCGTCCCGGAAGTTGGCATCCGCTCCCGCCGCCAACATGCGTTGGGCCGAAGTGATCGCGCCTGCCTTGACTGCTGCCAACAGCTCTGTAGACATATAACCTCCTGTGCCGGCTATTTCCTGACCGTATTCTGCAATGCGGTACGAATCGCCTCTGGCGTCTTCATGATATTCATGAAACTGTGTTTTCCCATCATGCTGAGATCGGGGAAGTCGATCGCAATGCGGAAACGGGCATACAGCGCATAGACCTTGTTGCCCGAGACCAGCACTTCATACGGCAGGTGCGCGGTAGACTTCACATCGTGGAAATCGATCTCGGACATGATGTACTGGTCATCCATGTACTTGTTGTCGCTACTGCCTTTCAGCGACACGCCGAACACGCTTTCCTGCTTGCCGGGAAGATCGACTCGATACACCTTGCCGACGCCGTTCTTGTTGCTGGCCAGTTTCGAGTCGACTGCCTGCACCGCTTCTTCATAGCTGCCGTATTCCGCCAGTACGCTGGGTTCGTCGAAATATTCCATGCCAATGGTGTAATGGTATTTGCGCGCCTGCTTCGCGGTCATGCCCTCCGCACCGAACTCTTCCACTTTGCCCAGCGCAGTGGCAAGCGATGCCGCTACCGCGCCCAGGTCGCCCTGCATGCGATAAACGTTCGCCATGTACACCGGGTTGGTATAGCTCACCTGCACTTCTTTTCCGGCCTCGGTGATCGCCACCCGCTGTATTGCGCCGTAGCCGCCGAATTCCGAGGCTGCCGCATTCTTTTTCAATTCATCGCTGGTGACGATCACGATGTCGGCTCCCGCATAGGGGGCATATTCGCCGACCACGGTAAAGCCGGCACTGGCAAGCGCGGCCTTTACCTGGGTCGATTTATCGGCCATCGTGCCGGCACCCTTCGAAGCCAGCACGAACGGTTTCAGCACCGTGTCCGCAGCCAGCGCATGCGCGCTGCCGAACAGAAACAATACGGACAGCAGCACACTTCTCATCGACACTCTGATCATCTTGCCTCTCCCTGTTTGCCGTTATTGAATTGATGAAGCCCTATGATTGTTGCGGATGGAACCACGCCAGCTTTTCCCGGAGCGTGACCACGCCGCCGACGATGATGAGCGTCGGTGCCTGCGGTTTTTCGCGTTCGGCGATGCCGGGCAATGTCGCCAATGTGCCGGTGATGACGCGCTGGTTCTGCGTCGTGCCCTGCTGCACGATGGCGATGGGCGTGCTGTCTGGCATGCCGTGCCTGACGAGTTCCCCGCACAACGTCTCCAGACCGTGCAAACCCATGTAGACCACCACGGTCTGCCTGGGACGGGCCAGCGCTTCCCAGTCCAGGTTCATCGTGCCATCCTTGAGATGGCCGGTGACGAACATGCAGGATTGGGCATGATCGCGATGAGTCAGCGGGATGCCGGCATAGGATGCGACACCGGACGCAGCGGTGATGCCGGGGACCACCTGGAACGGGATGCCTTCCGCTGCCAATGTCTCGATCTCCTCCCCGCCGCGCCCGAAGATGAACGGATCGCCGCCCTTCAGGCGCAATACACGCTTGCCCTCCTTGGCCAGACGTACCAGCAGCTCGTTGATTTCTTCCTGGCGCAGGGTGTGGTCGGCCCGCTTCTTGCCGACGAAGATGCGTTCCGCGTCGCGCCTCGTCATCTCGACAATGGGTTTGGACACCAGGTTGTCGTACACCACGACGTCGGCCTTCTGCATCAGGCGCAGCGCCCGAAAGGTGAGCAGATCGGGATCGCCGGGGCCGGCGCCGACCAGATATACCTCGCCACGCTGGATGTTGTCCTCATCCTTCAGCATCTGCTGCAGCATCGCTTCCGCGCTGCTTTCGTCGCCGGTCAGCACCTTTTCCGCAACCACGCCTTCCAGCGCGTTCTCCCAGAAGATGCGGCGCTTGGCCGGGTTGGTGACACGGGTCTTGACCAGTTCGCGGAAACGCTCGGCAAAAGCGGCAAGGCGGCTGTAGTTTTGCGGGATGACCGTCTCCAGCTTGCCGCGCATCATGCGCGTCAGCACCGGCGAAGCGCCACCGCTGGAGAAGGCCACCATCAGCGGGGAACGGTCGAGGATGGCCGGCATGATGATCGTGCACAACTCCGGATCGTCCACCACGTTCACCGGGATGTTGCGCGCCTGGGCCAGTTCGGACACCTGCTTGTTGACGCTGCGGTCGCTGGTTGCGGCGATGACCAGCGTCGCGCCGTCGAGATGTTTCGCCTCGAAACGCGCGACGACAGGCTCGATGCCGTGCTGTTGGGCCAAACCAGGATCGATCTCGGGCGCAACCACGCGCACCTTCGCCCCCGCCTCAAGCAACACGCCGGCCTTGCGCTTGGCGACTTCGCCGCCTCCAACCACGAGGCACAGCTTGCCTTTGACGTTATGGAATACAGGCAGGAAATCCACGTCAGCCTTTCACTGCTTTCAGGATCAGCGGCACCAGCGCTTCCGGCAACTTGATCTTGCCTGCCAGAGTGAAGTCGTGCGCACGGGCCGACATTTTCTGCCAGGTCTTCTTGATGATCTCGATCCATTTCGCTTCGTCATATTCGGGATGCTGCCCGGCGAAATGCAGCATGTAATGCTCGATGAACACCAGGTCAACCACGTCTTCCATCAGCTGCGTCTCCGGATTCATCTTCAGGGCCTTCTTGCTGACGATGGTCTTGACGCGCTCGATCATCTCGTCGTCATAGCCCACCTCTTTCATGAGCCTGCCCGCGGTCTCGGCGTGGAATTTGTAAAGCCCGGTGCGCCACTGCAGATAGCCTTGCCTGTCCATCGGGAAATTGCTGCGCGGAGTCTTCCAGCGCTGAATATGCTGTGCGCGCACGGCGAGCTTGACCGCTTCCGACGCTTCCGGCGCATAGCGTTCCTGCATCTCGGTCATGCGCTGTGCATACAGCAGTTCCTTGGGGTATTCCTTGCCGTTGAAAATTTCCTTGTTCGGATCTTCGGAGTTTGCCTTGTCGAAGGCTGCAATGGCAGCCTGGTAACGGTTCTGGGTCATATCGCTTTCTCGTTGGTTGAGGTGGCTCGGTGATTCTTTTCCCTGCAGCGCCGGACGAAAGCAACGAAGCGCGTCGCCCAGTAGCAGCTGCCGATGGTGCGCAAATGGGTATACGAAGCCAGCAGGTTGTTCAACAGCAGCCCGTCGCGCTGACCGTCTATCCCATAACCGCGCTCGACATGGTAAGCGAAGCGCATGTCGGACGGAAGATTCTCCAGGCTGGAATAGTGGAATTCGTGCGCGCGGATTAAAGGTTGATTTTCTCGATTGCCTCCTCTCCCGCTTGCGGGAGAGGATTGAGGTGAGGGCATTTCCGCAGGTTTGCCCGGGCGCGGCCACGGATGACCCTCGTCCTCGCGCAGATGCACATAGCCGCGACCGACCGGCCTGGCATGCATCTTCACATCCCCCGGGATCGCGCCGACCATCTCGTAGGTGCGCCCCTCGTAGCTGATCCCGCGCGACAAATACATCAGTCCGCCGCATTCCGCATAGGCCGGCATACCGTTGCCGATGGCCTGCCGGATCTCGGCACGCAGGGATGAATTCGCTTCCAGCTCGGTGGCGCAGGCCTCCGGAAACCCGCCACCGATGTACAGGCCGTCCACCTGCGGCAGGTGTGCATCGTTGAGCGCATCGAACGGCACCAGTTCCGCCCCCGCCGCTTCCAGGGCATCAAGATCGTCCGCATAGTAGAAACCGAAGGCGCGGTCCCGCGCGATGCCGATGCGTACTTTCTCGCCGACGGGCATCGCCACCACTTCGGCCACATGCGGCGCCGGCAACGGTTCTTTTTGGGACAGTGCCAACAGCTTGTCCAGGTCCACCTGCTCCGCAATGGCATCGCCGATCTGCCTGATCTTGGCCGCAGCGGCGATCGATTCGTTGCTCGGCATCAGGCCCAGGTGGCGCTCGATGATGCTGAGCCGCTCATCGTGCTGGATCGCGCCGACCACTTGTACATCGGTGTAATGTTCGATGACTGCCCGCAGCTTGGCTTCGTGCCGGCTGCCGCCGAGATTATTGAGGATCACGCCGGCGATGCGGATGTCCTTGTCGAATGCCTGATAGCCAAGGATCAGCGGTGCGATTCCGCGTGTCATGCCGCGCGCATCGATCACCAGCATCACCGGCAGGTCGAGCAGCTTGGCCAGCGCCGCATTGCTGTTGCTGCCATCCAGCGCAAGGCCGTCGTACAAACCCTTGTTGCCTTCGACCAGGTTCACTTCCGCGCTGTGGCGCGCAAATGTGGCGACCACATCGTCGTCTTCCATCAGGTACAGATCGAGATTGCGGCAGGCATGTCCGGCCGCCTGCGACAACCACATCGGGTCGATGTAGTCAGGGCCCTTCTTGAATGGCTGCACGACATGGCCGCGTGCCCGCAGTGCAGCACACAGGCCGATACTGACCATGGTTTTTCCGGAGGATTTGTGTGCTGCCGAAATCAGCATGCGGTTCATGGCAGCCCTTCTGAGCGGTTCAATCCGGAATGTAGGGTTTGTCCTGCGGCATGAAATTCAGCACACGCACGCTGACAGTGGTGATGATGAAAGCGATCGCCAAACCGCCCAGGCCCAGCAGGAATTCATAGATTGAAGGATGGTAGGTCGCGATCTGCCCGTCGCCGAAACTGCTGCTGACGGTAAAGCCCGGGAAAATGTTGAGCGGGTATGCCTGGCCGCCGATGATGAACACATACAGCAGCGCGAATGCACCCGTCACCACCAGAAGTGATGCGGCGACCACGCATTTGGTCTTGCCCAGGCCCGGCAGATAGATCAGCAGCAGCGGCAGCAGATTGCCGAGTACGATATAACCCCACCAGAACAGGGTTGGATAGACGCCGCCGTCCACCAGGATAAAGTGTTCGAAGCCGCTCTGGTGCGCAAAATAAAGGTTGGTCAGATGATAGGTGGCAACCATGTACAGCGAACCGATGACGAACACGCCAAGCAGGTTCTTCGTCCGGTGCAGGATCGCGGGATCCAGCGTTCTTTCGTTCCACGCGTAGATCACTTTCTGCACCACATGGAACACTGCCAGCCCCCATGCAAAGGACAGCACGATGAACATCGGCGGCAGCAAGGCCGAACCGTAGGCCTGACGCGCCGTCAGGAAAGCGAAGATCAGGCCGGTGCCGGTGGTGAGGATGAAGCGCCAGGCAAACACGGCCAGCCCGGCCGGCTTCGACCATGGATTCATGCGCCGCTCCATCATCGTCCACAAATAGATGGCCACCAGCGAGAACATGCCTGAATACAGCAGCACGTTCCAGGCGAACACGGATGTCGGATTGTAGTTGGTGGCAGCGACCATGAGGCGATCCGGTCGGCCCAGATCAAGCATCAGCACGGTCAGTCCGCCCGCCAGCATGGCGATGGATAACAGGCTGGCCAGCGGCGCACGCGCCTTGTAGATGCTTTTGCCGAATACCGAGCCGATGGAGGCGACATTGAGCACGCCGGATGCGGCAACGATCAGGAAGATGGCGAATACATGCGGCATGCCCCATACGATCTGGTTGTTCATGCCGGTGATGATGTGTCCGTGCGACTCCATCATGTGCACGGCATACAGGCCCGCCAGGACGACCGAACCACCGGCAGCCAGCAGCACGTAGTACAAACGGTTCCTGAGACGTAGTGCGGTCAGATCTGCCATGATTTACAGTCCTTGGTAACGGATGCCGGGATTCAGCTGCAGGTCGGCACGCACCTGAACGGATGCGACGCTGCGTATCTTCTGCGCGATCTCGCTGTTCTCGTCGTTCAGATTGCCGAACAGGATAGCCTTGTTCTTGCACGCCTCTGCACAGGCGGTGGTCTGCTGTCCCTTGTCCAGCCGGTGTACGCACAGGGTACACGACTCAACGGTACCCTTGCCGCGCGGCACGTCCGGTTTCTGATCCTGCAACGGTTCGTGCACGAAGGAGCGCGCCTTGTAGGGACAGGCCATCATGCAATAGCGGCAACCGATGCAGCGATGCCTGTCCACCAGCACGATGCCGTCGGCGCGCTTGAAGGAGGCCGCGGTCGGGCATACATCCACGCAGGGAGGTTCCTCGCAATGCTGGCACATCATCGGCAGCGACAGCGCGCGTCCGCTGCGGATGTCCTTGAGATCGATCTTGCGTATCCATTGGGAATCGGTCGCACTGGTTCCGCCGGACAGGCCGTTCTCCTTGTTGCAAGCGGTGACGCAATCGTTGCAGCCATCCTGGCACTGCGCTGTGTCGATCAGCATGCCCCAGCGCACCTTGCTGCTGCCCGCCTCGGCCTTGCCATGGGCGGTATCGAACAACAGCATACCCGGGGCGATTGCGACCGCAGCCGCACCCAGCGAGGTCTTCAGAAACTGCCTGCGTTGTGTATTGAGATCGCTCATTTCCCATCCTTCATCACGAGCGCAGTCCGGCGCTTGCTGGCATGGCATTCGAAACAGTCGATCTTGACCGCCGCATAGCGGTGGCAACCCACGCAGAAGCTGTCATCGCGCGCGATTACGCTGTTATCGCTCAGACTGGCATGGCACTCGACACAGTTCTTGAGGCCATCCTGCTCTATGCGGTTTCCCTTCCGCACCGTCTCGTCGCGTTGATGCACGAGCAGATGCATGTGGTTCTTGCGCATCCATTGCGGATCCCGCACGCACTGCCCTCCCTTGCCGATATCCAGCTTGGGGGTATCTCCCTCGGCAGCCCAGGCCACCGAGACGAACAGGCAGAGCAGCAGAGACGCGAGCAGCTTCATTATTCGCCCAGGCCCATTTGGATATAGCCGGTCGGACAGACGTCGGCACAGATATGGCAACCGATACACTTGTCGTAGTCCGTGGCGACGTAACGGCCCAGGGTGGATTCCGTCTTCTTGACGCGATACACGGCGGTCTGCGGGCAATACACCACGCAATTGTCGCATTCGAAGCACATGCCGCAACTCAT
>JAJZUH010000010.1 GCA_021847165.1 Pseudomonadota bacterium | reverse complement strand
CGCATGGCCATCGTGGTGGCCGGACCGGTCGCCAACCTGCTGCTGGCTGTCGCGCTGTATTTCGTCCTGCTGGTCCACGGGATTCCCGGCATCAAGCCGCTGCTGGGAGAGATCGCGGCGAATTCCCCGGCGGCAGCGGCAGGCCTGCAAAGCAAACAGACGATCGTCAGCATCAACGGCCAGCCAACCCCGAGCTGGCAGGAGATACGCTGGATCCTGCTCGATCTCGTGCTGCGGCAGCAGCCGGCCAACTTCGAGCTGCAGAACAGCCGGGGAGACAGAGTGTTCCGCGTGATGGAGGTGAACAGCCTGACGGCAAGCGACCTGGATGGCGATTTCATGCAGAAACTCGGCCTGCAGCCTTTTCAGCCGCCGGTCTATCCCATCATCGGCAAACTGGTCGAAGGCGGAGAGGCGCAACGTGCCGGATTGCAGGTGAACGACCGGGTACTGCGGGCAGATGGACAGAACATCTCGCTGTGGGATGACTGGGTGAACCTGGTTCGCAGCCATCCCGGCACGCCCGTGGAAGTGGAGATCGAGCGCGCGGGCGCCATTTTGAAACTCAGCCTGACGCCTGCGGTCATCGACGAGGGGGGCAAGAAGATAGGCCGCATCGGCGCGGCGGCCATGATCGACAAGCCCGCGTTCGAAGCGATGCTGACCAGGGTGCGCTACCCGCTCGCGGCCGCTTTCCCCGAGGCGCTGCGCCGGACCTGGGAGACCGCCGTTGTAAGCCTGAAGATGATGGGCAAGATGGTGCTGGGCGAGGTGTCGTTGAAGAACCTCTCCGGCCCCATTACCATTGCCGATTACGCCGGGCAGTCGGCACAGATGGGGATCGGGGCCTATATCGGCTTTCTCGCCCTGATCAGCATCAGCCTGGGCGTGCTGAATCTGATGCCCATACCTTTATTGGATGGCGGGCATTTGCTGTATTATTCTGTCGAATTGCTCAAAGGCAGCCCGGTTTCGGAAGGGATGTGGGAAGCAGGACAAAGAGTAGGGATTGCACTGTTGGTTACCATGATGGCTTTTGCGTTGTATAACGATATCAGCCGCCTGATTTTAGGTTGAACACAATAATGAATTTGATAAAACTGGCGGGCTTGTTTCTGTTGTTGTACAGCACATCTGTTTTGGCGATCGAACCGTTCACCATCAAGGATATCCGTGTTGAAGGCGTCCAGCGGACCGAGCCGGGTACGGTGTTCAGCTACCTGCCGGTCAAGGTGGGCGACGTCATGGATGATCAGCATGCGACCGCATCTCTGCATGCCTTGTTCGCTACCGGCTTCTTCAAGGATATCGAGTTGAGGATGGAGGATGATGTGCTGATCGTGGTCGTGAAAGAGCGTCCGACCGTGGCAAGCGTTGAAATCACCGGCGTGAAAGAGTTCCCCAAGCAGCAGCTGATCGACAACCTCAAATATGTCGGCTTGGCGGAAGGGCGGATCTTCGACAAGTCGGCGCTGGAAAAATCCGAAAACGAACTGAAGCGCCAGTACATTGCGCGCGGCAAATACTCCGTGGTGGTGAAAACCGTGGTGAAGGACCTGGAGCGCAACCGTGTGGCGGTGAGTTTCAATGTGGAAGAGGGCGGCTCTTCCAAGATACGGCGCATCAATATCGTGGGTAACCAGGTGTACAGCGAAAAGGAACTGATCGGCGTGATGCAGCTCACCACGCCGGGCTGGTTCACCTTCTTTACCAAGAACGACCAGTATTCCAAACAGAAGCTGTCAGCCGACATGGAGAGCCTGCGTTCCTACTACATGAATTCCGGCTACATGGACTTCAACATTGAATCGACGCAAGTGTCGATCTCGCCGGACAAGAGAGACATCTATATCACCCTGAATATTTCGGAAGGCGAAAAATACACGGTTTCGGACATCAAAGTGGCGGGAAGCCAGGCTGTGCTTACGCACGACGAGATCCTCAAACTCATCAGCCTTCACCCCGGCGACGTATTCTCGCGCGATGCCGTCACCGAATCCACACGCAAGATATCTGAACGTCTCGGCGAGGAAGGCTATGCGTTTGCCAACGTGAATGCGGCACCTGACGTGGACAAGGAGAAGCACCAGGTGGCATTCACCTTCGTGGTCGACCCCATGCAGCGTGCCTACATCCGGCGCATCAACATCACCGGCAACGACAAGACCAGGGATGAAGTCATACGCCGCGAGTTCCGCCAGATGGAAAGCGGCTGGTTCTCCACCTCCAAGATCAAGAAGTCCAAGCAGCGTGTCGACAAGCTGGATTACTTTTCCGAGGTGAACCTGGATACCTCGCCGGTACAGGGAACCAGCGACCAGATGGATGTCAACATGAAGGTCACCGAGAAGACGACCGGCAGCTTCCAGATCGGTGCAGGTTACAGCAGCCTGGAAAAAGTGACGCTGATGGGCGGCATCACGCAGGCGAACGTGTTCGGCACCGGGAATGTATTGTCCACACAAGTCAATACCAGCAGGTTCAACCAGGTCTATTCGGTCAACTACACCAATCCTTATTACACCGACGATGGCATCAGCCGCGGATTCAACTTCTACAAGCGCAGGACCGATACCACCATGCTCGCGATCATGAGCCAGTACACGTCGGATACTTACGGTGCGGGAGTGAGTTACGGGATACCGATCAACGACGACGAGATGTTCCATCTGGGCGTATCGCTGGAGCAGACCACGATCGGCCTGACCCCCTATAGCCCCCCGCAATTCACCACATACATCAACACCTTCGGGCCGACGAACAAGAATGAAATCGGCAACATCGGCTGGTCGAGAGATACTCGTGACAGCGCGATATATACCACTTCCGGCACGATACAGCGCTCTTTCATCGAAATCAGCATTCCTTCATCCGACCAGCGATATTACAAATGGACCTATCAGAATCAATGGTTCCATGGGCTCACGCGTAATCTGACCCTGATGACGAATGGGGATGTGGGTATCGCGGGCGGTTATGGCGGGATGCCGCTCCCGTTCTTCAAGAACTTCTATGCCGGCGGCGTCGGTTCGGTGCGCGGTTATGACCCGAATACATTGGGCCCCCGCGACATGTACGGATTCTCGATGGGCGGCAACAAGCGCCTGGTGGGCAATGTCGAACTGATGTTCCCCATGCCGGGCATGGAAAAAGACCCCTCGGTGCGACTGAGTGCATTTGTGGATGGCGGTGAGATAATAGGCTCCGGCGGACAGACGCCGGGGACCGATGGGATGCGCTATTCTTCCGGCATCGCGTTGACCTGGTTCTCGCCGGCGGGGCCGCTGAAACTGAGTTGGGCACGGCCCTTGAACAATCAGCCGCAAGACAACATACAGCCTCTCCAGTTCACCTTGGGCTCGATGTTCTGACCTATTCGAAGGAGCATGAAATGAGAACGTTACTTTGTGCAGGGTTGATGTTTTTTGCCTGTATCGTACAGGCTCATGCCGACGGCTCGCGTATCGGTGTGGTCGATACCGAACGCATCCTGCGCGAATCGGAACAGGCCGTTCGCGCCGAGAAGAAGATCGAGCGCGAATTCGCCTCCCGCGACCAGGAGATCAAGAAGCTGATCAAGCAGAGCAAGGATCTGCAGGCTTCGCTGGAGAAAGACGGGTCGAACATGTCGGATCCGGTGCGCCGCACCAAGGAACGCGAACTGGCCAATATGAACCTGACCTTGCAGACGCTGCAGCGCGAATTTCGCGAAGACCTGAACCTGCGCAAGAACGAAGAACTGACGGCGGTGCTGGCCCATGCGGACAAGGCGATACGCGAGATTGCCGAGAGCGAGCAATACGACGTCATTTTGCAGGAAGCGGTCTATCGCAATCCCAAGGTGGATATCACGGACAAGGTCCTGAAGTATCTTGCCAACGAGGCGCCCGATAAATCCGAGAAGTGATCTGAAAGAATCGTCCTGATGGAACGTACAGCCTACCGACTGGCAGACATCGTAGCGCGCTTCGGCGGGCAGGTGCTGGGAGATGCCGATACCCGAGTGCGGCAGATCGGCACGCTGGAACACGCCGCAGCCGGGCAGATCACCTTCCTGGCCAATGCCAAATACCGCAGCCAGCTCGAACGCAGCCGCGCCTCCGCAGTGATCCTGTCAAAGGCCGATGCGGAAGCGACATCGATGCCGCGTATCGTTTGCGACAATCCCTATTCGTATTTCGCCAGGCTTTCTGCATTTCTCAATCCATTGCCGGAATGCATTCCGGGCATCCATCCCTCGGCCGTCATCGGCAAGGGCGCTCAGATATCTGCTCAGGCTCATATCGGCCCGCATGTGACGATCGGGGCGGATGCAGTCATCGGCGCAGGTACGGTGGTGATGGATGGATGCAGTATCGGTGAGCGCGCAACCCTGGGGCAGCACACGCGCTTGTACCCGCGAGTGACGGTCTATCACGACTGCATCGTCGGCGACCACGTCATCGTGCATTCCGGCGCGGTGATCGGGGCAGACGGTTTCGGCATCGCCATGGAAGAAGGCAGATGGCTGAAGATTCCGCAGATCGGTCGTGCGGTCATCGGCGATCACGTCGAAATCGGCGCGAATACGACCATCGATCGCGGCGCCCTGGACGATACGGTGATCGAGGAGGGCGTGAAGCTGGACAATCAGATACAGATCGCGCACAACGTCCGCATCGGCGCCCATACCGCCATCGCCGGCTGTGTGGGGATCGCCGGCAGCGCAACCATCGGCAAATATTGTCGCATCGGCGGCAGCGCGGGCATCCTGGGTCACCTGCAGATCGCGGATCATGTCGAGATCGCTTCCTTCACGCTGATCGGGAAATCCATAACGGAAGCGGGCAGCTATGCCGGAGTATTCCCGTTCAGCAAGAACGACGAGTGGCGCAGCAATGCAGTGCATCTGCGGCATCTCGGCGACCTGGTCAAGCGCGTCAAGGCATTGGAAAAAGAGCTGGAATCATTAAAAGGGGAGAAAGTATGAGTACCGCGATGGACATCCATGAGGTGTTGCAGCACTTGCCGCACCGCTATCCGTTCTTGCTGATCGATCGAGTACTCGAGGTCGTTCCGAACGAAAAGATCGTGGCGCTGAAGAACGTATCCATGAACGAACCGTTCTTCCCCGGCCACTACCCGCATCATCCGGTGATGCCGGGTGTGCTGGTGATCGAGGCGATGGCGCAGGCTGCCGCCATCCTGTCGTTCAAGACCATGGGCACCCTGCCCAGCGACGATTCGGTGTACTACTTCGTCGGTATCGACAATGCGCGCTTCAAACGCCCCGTCAGCCCCGGCGATCAACTGATCTTCACCGTGACGATAGGCATGAACCGGCGCGGCATGTGGAAATTCATCGGCAAGGCGGAGGTGGACGGCCAGGTTGCCGCCGAAGCCGAGCTGATCTGCACCTTGCGGACCAAGTAATGGACAGCTTGCGCCATCCGACCGCGATCATTCACCCGCATGCCAGACTGGCCGACGATGTCTCGGTCGGCGCCTATTCCATCATCGGCGAGCACGTCGAGATCGGCGCCGGAACTGTGGTCGGGCCGCATGTGGTCATCGACGGCCACACCACCATCGGCAGGGGCAATCGTTTTTTCCAGTTCAGCTCCATTGGTGAAATTCCGCAGGACAAGAAATACAAGGGCGAGCCGACCCGGCTGATCATCGGCGACAACAACACCATCCGCGAGAGCTGTACCTTCAATCTGGGCACCGTGCAGGACGGCGGCGTCACCTCCATCGGCAGCGATAACTGGATCATGGCCTATGTGCATGTGGCGCACGACTGCCACATCGGCAATCACAACGTGATTGCCAATTCCGTCCAGTTCGCCGGCCACGTGACGGTCGGCGACCACACCCTGATCGGTGGCATGAGCGGCATCCACCAGTTCGTGCGCATCGGCGATTTCGCCATGATCGGCTTCCAGACGCGCCTGTCGCAGGACCTGCCACCGTTCGTGACCGCCGTCGGCAATCCGGCCGAAGCCAAGGGACCGCACCAGGAAGGGCCGCGTCGCGCCGGTTATTCGGCCGCCCGTCTCGACATGCTGAAGCTGATGTACCGCACCTTGTATCGCGCCGGCAGCAGCTTCGATGCGGCCAAGCAGGAAATCGCCGGCCTGCGCGGACAGGTACCCGAGGCCGATGCGGATATCGATAACATGCTGACCTTCTTGAGCAATGCCAGCCGCGGCATCGTCCGTTAAACATTCCATGAATTCGACTACCAAAACCATTGCCATGGTCGCCGGCGAAGCTTCGGGCGATCTTCTTGGCAGCCTGCTGATGGGTGCCATCAGGCAGGTTGCACCCAATGTGCGTTTTATCGGTATCGGCGGCCCCAAGATGCAGGCCGAAGGAATGGAAATCCTGTTCCCGATGGAGAAACTGGCGGTGAACGGCTACCTGGAGGTGCTGCGGCATTACCGCGAACTGGTCGGGATCCGCCGCGATTTGCGCGAGCGTTTCATTGCGCAACCGCCGGACATCTTCATCGGCGTGGATGCGCCGGATTTCAATCTCGATCTCGAACTGGCGTTGAAACAGCATGGCATCACCACAGTCCATTACGTCAGTCCGTCGATCTGGGCATGGCGCGGCGAGCGCATCCACAAGATCAGGCAAGCGGTGTCGCATATCCTTGCGTTGTTCCCGTTCGAGGCGCCGCTGTATCAGCAAGCGGGGGTTCCCGTCAGCTATGTCGGGCATCCGCTGGCAGACATATTGCCGGAAGCGCCCAAGCGCGCCGAGATGCGCGAACAGATGCGCATCATGCCCAGGAATGCCAAGGTGTTTGCCTTCCTTCCCGGCAGCCGCCAGGGCGAAGTGCGCCGCCTCGCCAGGACCTTCATCGAGACGGCGAAGCTGATTCTGCAACAGCTGCCCGAAGCGCAATTCCTGGTCCCACTGGCGAGCCGCGAAACCCGTACCATCTTCGAAAACGAGATATGGAAACTGGAAGCGCAGCAATTGCCCATCACCCTGCTGTTCGGTCACGCGCACGATGCCATGATCGCCGCCGACGGCGTGCTGGTTGCCTCCGGTACCGCCACGCTTGAAGCTGCCTTGCTCAAGCGTCCCATGGTCATCACCTACAAGATGTCCGGTTTGTCCTACTGGCTGGCCAAGCGCAAACAATATCTGCCCTATGTGGGATTGCCGAACATTCTGGCCGGTAAATTCGTCGTGCCGGAGATATTGCAGGACGATGCCACGCCGGAGAATCTGGCGCAGGCCTTGCTGAATCTCGTCAACAGCAAACAGGCGGTGGCGGAACTGGAACAGATATTCGCCCAGATGCACCAGACCTTGCGCCAGGACACCGCACAGAAAGCGGCTGCAGCCATCCAGCCCTATCTGGCATGAGCAATATCCTGCTCGTCTGCGGTGTGGATGAAGCGGGACGGGGACCATTGGCCGGGCCGGTGAGTGCAGCCGCCGTCATCCTCGATGATGCCCATCCCATTGCGGGCCTGGCCGACTCGAAGAAACTTTCCGAAAAGCAACGCGACCTCCTGGCCCCCAACATCCGCGAGCGCGCCCTGGCCTGGGCCGTTGCCTACGCCGAGGTGGACGAGATCGACCGGCTGAATATCCTGCAAGCCACGTTGCTGGCGATGCGCCGTGCCGTGCTGGCATTGCCTGTCCAGCCGCATCAAATCCTGGTCGACGGCCTGCATTGCCCGCAGACCGGCATTGCCAGTCAGGCTATCGTCAAAGGGGACAGCAAGGTCGCGGCGATCTCCGCAGCCTCCATACTGGCCAAGACCGCACGCGACGAACTCATGCTGAATCTGCATGAGCGGTATCCGCAATATGGCTTCGATGGCCACAAGGGTTACCCGACCGCAGCGCACCTTGCCGCATTGCGCGAGCACGGTGTTTCCGAGGTGCACCGCCGCAGCTTCAAGCCGGTGCGCGACCTGCTTTTCCCTTCTGCTCATCCGGGTACATAGCCGGGCGATTTGGCGTCTGCCAGACGGGAAGGAGTATCATTGAAAACGTGCAGAGGAATATCCAGTCTGCCTGATCCGTTCGACAACCCATTTGAATCGATTGCATACCATCATGACCCTGTTCAAACTTATTCATCTCGTCGCCGTGCTCATCTGGGTCGGCGGTATGTTCTTCGCCTATGTCGTGCTGCGTCCGGCAGCTGTTGACGTGCTGCAGCCGCCGGAGCGGCTGCGTCTGTGGAACAACGTGTTCCGCCGCTTCTTCAACTGGGTGTGGGGCGCGGTCGCGGCGATCCTTGCCAGCGGGCTATACATGATTTATCTGTACGGCGGGATGTCGGGAGTTCCGCGTTTCGTCCATATCATGTTGCTGCTTGGCCTGATCATGATGGGCATCTATGGCTATGTATTCTTTGCCTGCTATGTGCCGCTCAGCCTGCATGTCGCCAAGGAGCGCTGGAAAGAGGCTGGCGAGATACTGGGCAAGATACGCAAACTGGTCGGGGTAAACGTGGTGTTGGGCCTGCTTACCGTATGCGTCGCGATGATCGGGGCAATGCCGGCCTGAGGTCGCCGTCTTCGAGCGTTCGGCTGCATGCCGCATGCTCTCCGTTGTTTCGGGCTTCTGATGGATAGTGGCTGGAGCAGATATGACAAGCGTATCCAAATCATTGCATTGGCGGATTGCATCAAGATTACTGATCGCCTGGCTGGTGCTGTCTGCAATTGCCGGCTCGGCTGCCTACTATTTAGAGCAAGGGCAACTGGACGATTTTGTCTCCGGGCTGGTGGGGGAAGAGGCCAGCCGAATCAGCGTGCATATCGCACCGAAGTCCTTTGAAACCCACCTTGACCAATATCTCCCCGCAATCGAAAAGACCCTGGCCGAATCGCGTTTCGTCGGTATCCGTCTGTATGGAGCCCAGCAAAAAATACTGCTGGAACGTTGGAACACATCCGACGCCAAGGTGGCTGAGGATATCGCTGCCCACCACCATCGCTTTCTCGGCATTCCGGGCAAGCTGGCGCGGAATTACTGGATAGACGAAAAACTGTACATCCAGTCGGTCCGGCCGCTGTCCGAAGGCAGGCAGATATACGGTTACCTGGAGGGGATCTATCAGGTCGATGCGCACGTCACGGCTGCGTTGATACGCCACATCGAAGATGTCGTGATCGCCGTGGTGGTCATGGTTACGCTGACGAGCCTGGTGCTGTATCCCGTCATTCTTTCCCTCAACCGCCAGACGATCAGGCTGGCGGACGATTTGCTGCAAACCGATCTGGATCTGCTCCAGACCTTGGGCAGCGCCATTGCCAAGCGTGATTCCGATACCGATGCCCACAATTACCGTGTCACGCTTTACGCAGTCAAACTGGCCGAGTCTCTCAACCTGAAGCGCGCCGAAATCCAGTCGCTGATACTGGGGGCATTCCTGCATGATGTGGGCAAGATCGGCATACCCGACCATATCCTGCTTAAACCGGGTGAACTGACCCCGGAAGAGACCCGAGTCATGAGGACGCATGTCGAACTGGGCGCGGACATCGTCAGTCATTCCAACTGGCTGCATCGATCAAGAGAGGTGGTTCTGGGTCACCACGAGCGGTTTGACGGCAAGGGCTTTCCGCGCGGTGCCCGTGGCAGCGATATCCCGCTCATCGCCAGGCTCTTTGCGGTGGTCGATGTCTTCGATGCCCTGACGTCACGCCGCCCATACAAGGAACCGATCCCTTTCGACGAGTCGCTGCGCATATTGCGCTCCGAATCGGGCAGCCATTTCGATCCGGATATCCTCGCGGCCTTTGAAAAGATCGCCCTGGAGTATTACGAAAGCTTCTATCTGGCAGATGAAAAATCGCTGCAGACGATGCTGAAGAATGTCATGGCGAAATATTTCCTGATGGACATTCCGGACTGAACGGACCGCGTTCCGGCGATACGACGGCCTTGCCGGCAATCCGATCCGGAAACTTATTCGCCCAATTCCATCCGCCTCACATAATGGCAGGTGTAACCGTGAGGATGCTTGACCAGATATTTCTGGTGATACTCTTCGGCGCGGTAAAAGATGCCATATGGCACAACCTGGGTGACCAGCCTGGCTTGCCATTCGCCCGAGGCCTCCACGGTCTTGATCGTTTCTTCCGCGATTTTCTTTTGCATCTCGTCGAGATAGAAAATCGCTGAGCGGTATTGCGTGCCAATGTCGTTACCTTGCCGATTGGGCGTGGTCGGATTGTGCATGCGAAAGAATTCGAACAGCAGGTGGCGATAGGTTAGCCGGTGCGGATCAAACACGATCTTCAGCGATTCGGCATGGCCGCTATTTCCCGTCTTGACCGTTTCGTAGGTGGGGTCCGGTATGGTGCCACCGGTATAGCCGACTGTCGTTTCCAGCACGCCATCGATCTGGCGCACCAGTTCCTCCATGCCCCAGAAACATCCGCCTGCAAGATAAGCAGTCTGGTTGGTGTCGCTCGTCATATTGCTCCTTTCGGTTCGGCATGGTTCCCGGCATTCGCAGGATGCATGCCGGGCGGTCGATCCTGCGCGGAGTCGAAACCATGGCAGATCATAGTCACCGCATGAGTTGCCGCACAAGAGTTTTTCGAGGTAGCATCGTTCCATCGCTCTGGCACACGGCTTGATTGTATTCACGATCCGCCGGGACTTTCCGGGGCGATACTTGACAATTGCGCAGGACAATAAAGTACCTCAAAAGAGTTATACGCCTGCATACCTAATAGGTATGGACTTCGATCTGGGGTACGCGCCTAATTGGTGTACATATCGGTTGGATGTTGTATGTCGGCTGATATAAGGGTGGTTTTGGAATATAACTTGCATTCAACGAATAATCAGGAGATCAAAGAACTATGAAAACGATTCTGATCAGCATGGTCGCAGCAATGGGTCTGGCGGTTGCGGGTTCCACTCTGGCGGCAGACATGCCGGCGGCTGGCAAGGCCAAATGCGGCGCCTGCCATTCCATCGATGCCAAGATGGTCGGCCCGGCATGGAAAGACGTGGCCAAGAAATACAAAGGCGACAAGGATGCAGCCGGCAAGATCGCAGCCAATGTAACCAAAGGCGGCGCGTTCGGCTGGAAGATGGGCAACATGCCGCCCAAGGGCATGGGAGCAACGGATGCCGAGATCAAGAGCCTGTCTGAATTTATCGCCGGGCTGAAGTAGGGCGTTGTTGCTGCAAGTTCCAGGAGCGTCATGCTCCGGCAAAGCCGCACAACGGTTTTACCGGAGCATGGCGCCCCGGTGTCGAATTCAAGGATGCATTCCACCGCAAAGCGCCGACTGCCGCATCACGGCATCGCGACGAGCTAACCACACTGGCTGAAGCACTGGAGATGGGCATGTCAAACATCAGATGGGCAATATTGATTGCAACGATGATGCTCAGCATGACCGCCCATGCTGCCGAGGCGCTCAGAGTCGAAATACCTCCGGAAATACAATCGCAGGTCAGGATGCTGGGATGCGATGCCTGCCATGGCTGGTCGCGAACCAAATTCGGGCCGGCGTGGCAGGATGTGGCCGATCGATATCGCGGCCAGACGAGTTATGCTTACAAGGGTTTCAATATCGACAGTGCCGGCGAGAAACTGCCACTGGTAGCCGGGCTGGTAAAGAAGATATCCAAGGGCGGCAAAGGCGAGTGGAACGAATACATCCCGATGGCGCCCAACGATCCGCAGGGCATTCATGCGAAAGAAATCACCAATATCGTCAATTTCATCCTGTCCATCCCTCCCAAGAAGTAACCTTCCTCAGCACGCCGTGCATGAACTGGCCGAACATTGATGAATCGCGCGGCATCCCGTTTGCGCTGCATCGTTTATTCCGAAGCGGGGCAGTCGCGTTTTTCTCCCGACTTCAGCATTGAATAATCAATTTATTTATTTTAATAAACAATCAATTGTGGCGATGGCGATAAAGTCGAATCCGACGCTATTCCACAATGTTTCCAGGGAGTGGCCTGTTTAAAGAAATCGTCATAATCAGCGCGCGCAGCTTGATTGTGGCAAACGCGTCTTCCAGACGTTTTTTCATATTGTTGTATCGAAGGGACAGCCTTCCGGCACTGTACTGGCAAAAATTGCGATTCAAGTTAGAATGACTTGTCTGTCCTTACATTGTTGTTTCAACTCCCCGGGGGAAAAAATGAAGAAAACTCTGCTTTCAATGCTCTTGCTTGGATGCGCGGCTCAGGTGTATGCGGCCGATTCGATCAAGCTGGCTATCACCGGCCCCTTTTCCGGCGGTTCGGCTCCGATGGGCGCATCCATGCGCGACGGCGCAAAACTGGCCATCGCCGAGATCAATGCGGCGGGCGGTATCGCCGTCGGCGGCAAGAAACTGAAGATCGAGGTCGTCGAGCGCGATGACGAAGGCAAGAACGACCGCGGTGCGCTGGTTGCACAGGAACTTGCTTCGATGGACGACCTCTCGGGCGTGATCGGTTCGGTCAATACCGGTGTCGTCATGGCGGGTGACAAGCACCTGCAGGAGAAAGGCATTACCAAGATCATCACCCCGGCCGCTGGCTCGGCTTCGATGACGCAGTGGGCCGACAAGACGGACAAGCCGGGACCGAAAGACCTGTCCATCTTCCGCTTTGCCGCACATGACGGCATCCAGGCTGCCATGGTGGTGGAAGAGGCGATCAATCGCAAGTTCACCAAGGTCGCGCTCCTGCACGATTCGACCAACTACGGCGTTTCCGGCCGCGATGACCTGCTGGCGCAGATCAAGGCACAGGGCAACAAGCTGGAAGTGGTCGCCACCGAGAAGTTCAACATCGGCGACAAGGACATGACGGCACAGTTGCTGAAGGCCAAGACAGCCGGTGCGCAGGCGATCCTGATCTGGGGTATCGGCCCCGAACTCGCCGCAGTCGCCAACGGCATGGACAAGATCGGCCTGAAGGTGCCGCTGATCGGCGGCTGGACGCTGTCGATGTCGAACTATATCGACAATGCCGGCAAGAACGGCAACGGCACCCTGATGCCGCAGACCTTCATCGAAGAGCCCATCACGGCGAAAGCCCGCAGCTTCATCGACGGCTATCACAAGACCTACAAGGTCGATCGCATCCCGTCCCCGGTTTCCGCCGCGCAGGGATACGATGCCGTGTATATCTTCGCCGCTGCGGTGAAGCAGGCACAAAGCACCGACACCAGGAAGATCAAGGAAGCACTGGAAGACCTGAAAGAGCCGGTCAAGGGCGTGATCGCCACCTGGAAGCACCCGTTCTCGAAGTGGAATCCCGCTGACGAACAGACTCACGAAGCGTTCCGTCGCGAGAATGCGGTCATGGGCATGGTCAAGGATGGTCGAGTGGTCTTTGCGAACGAAGCCGACAAGCAACGCCTCATCAAGCAAGAGAAGTAATCCATGGATGTAGTCCTCCAAATGGGGGTAAGCGGGGCCCTGATGGGCCTCGTTTACGCTCTGATCGCCTATGGCTTTCAACTCACTTTTGCCACCAGCAAAAGCATCAATTTCGGCCAGGGCGAGCTGGTCATGCTCTCGGCCTTCATCAGCCTGACCTTGCTCGACCTGGGGCTGCCTTACTGGTTGATGGTGCCGGCCGGCCTGCTGTGCGGTGTGCTGCTCGGACTGGTCGTGGAGCGACTGGCCGTGCGCCTTGCGCTGGAACAGAAGAGCGAAGGCTGGATCCTGATGACCATCATCCTCGGCCTGTTCGGATTTTCCGCAGCCGAGAACATCTGGGGCAGGGACGACCATCCCTTCCCGACGCCGATCTCTTCGGAACCCATGCATTTCTTCGGCATCAGCGTCACGCCGGTCGAACTGTCGGTCGCGATCGGGGTGCTGTCGGTGATGGGCCTGATCGAGCTGTTCAAACGCAAGACCCTGTGGGGCAAGGCGTTCGAGGCGGTCTCCGCCGATCGCGATGCGGCCGAGCTGATGGGCATCTCGGCGAAGCGCACCATCATGCTCTCGTACGGATTGTCCGGCATGGTCGCCGCGATGGCGGGCATCCTGGTTTCTCCCATCACCACCGTCGGGCCGACCATGGCATCGGCGCTCATCCTGAAGGCGTTCTCCGTGGCCGTGGTGGCCGGGCTCGATTCCGGCTTCGGCGTGGTGCTGATCGGCCTGTTCCTGGGAGCGCTGGAAAGTCTGGCGAGTTTCTATATCGGCAGCGGCTGGCGCGAAGCGCCCGGTTTGATCCTGCTCATTTTGGCACTGGCCATGAAACCCAACGGGGTGTTCGGCAAAGCCAGCATAAGGAAAGTATAAGTTGAAAAGAATCCTGCTCGTCAATGGCGCAGAGCTCGTCGCCTTCATCCTTCTTGCCTGCATCCCGCTCGCCGTCAGCAATGCCTATGTACTTGGGCTGCTGACGCTGCTGGCGATCTACGGCATCCTGCTGATCGGGCTGGACGTCAGCGTCGGCTATCTGGGCCAGGTGAATCTCGCGCACGCCGCTTTCCTCGGCCTGGGCGCCTATGCCGGCGGCTTGTGCGTGATGACGTTCGGTTTCACCCTGTTGCCGGCCTTGCTGGCCAGCCTGCTGGTCGGCTTTGCGTTCGGCGGCTTGCTGGCGTTTCCGGCGTTGCGCCTGGAAGGCCCGCAATTCGCGCTGGCCACGCTCAGCTTCTCCGCGCTGACCGCAACCACCCTGAACGAGTTGGAGAGCATCACGCAGGGAGCGCAAGGCCTGCAGGTGGACCGGCCGCTGCTGTTCGGTTTCCATCTCGATCCGCAGAGTTTCTTCTGGCTGTGCCTGGTCCTGCTGGCGTTCACCTGGGTTGCCATGAAGAATCTGCTGCATTCGCAATGGGGCAGGGCGTTCGAGGCATTGCGCGACAGTCCCATCGCCACCGATGCGATGGGAGTCGGCGTCTTCCGCCACAAGGTGGCGGCGTTTGCGCTCGGCTCCGGGCTGGGCGGGCTGGCCGGCGGCCTGTACGCCTTCAATTTCCAGTTCCTGCAACCGAACAGTTTCGTCTATGAACTGATGGTGATCCTGCTGCTCGGCGTGGTGCTGGGCGGCCGCAAGAGCCTGTGGGGCGCGTTCGTCGGCGCCTGCCTGATCGTGCTGCTGCCCAACCTGCTGTCCAACCGTTCGCTGTTCCAGGTGTTCTCCTTCATCGGGCTGTTCTTCGCGCTGGTGGCGGGAACGATCAGCTTCCGCAAACAGCGCAAGATCACATTCCAGGTGGCGGCTCCCATCGTCAGCATGACCCTGCTGGTCGCCGGCAGCCTGCTGGTGGTGAATACGGAAGACTGGCGCAAGGCGATCTTCGCGCTGATGCTGTTCTCGGTCGTGGTGGGATTGCCGGAAGGCCTGATGGGCTTTGCCGGCAAACAGCTGTCGCGGCTGTTCAAGGTGCCCGCGCGTCCATTGCCCGCGCCTTCCGCGCTGGAAACGGTATTGCCGAAGAAAGAAGAGCGCGGACTGTTGCTGGAACTCGTCGAGGTCAAACGGCACTTCGGCGGCATCAAGGCGGTGGATGGCGTGTCGATGCAGGTACAGGCCGGCCATGTGCACGGGCTGATCGGCCCCAACGGTTCGGGCAAGAGCACGCTGGTGAACGTCATCTCCGGCCTGTATGCGCCGAGCGCAGGTCAGTTGCGGCTGCGCGGCGAAGACCTGCCCAAAGGCAGCCTGTTCAAGGTAGCCAGAGCCGGGGTTGCACGCACCTTCCAGAACCTGCAATTGTTTGCCGAACTGAGTGCGCTCGAGAACGTCATGGTCGCCTCCGAGGGCGCGTACAGGAAGTCGCTGCCGCTCGTCCTGCTGGGCTTCGCCTACGGCGAGGAGCACAAGGCACGCGCGGATGCGCTGGCCCTGCTCGAACTGGTCGGCCTGGCGAACGAAGCGAGGACCAAGGCCAAGGACCTGCCGTACGGCGCTCAGCGTTTCCTCGAGATCGCGCGCGCGCTGGCGCGCAAGCCCAAGCTGCTGATCCTGGATGAACCCGCTGCGGGCCTGGCGCATCCGGATGTACTGAACCTCATCGAGATCGTGCGCAAGATCCGCGCGCGCGGCATCACCACCATCCTGATCGAGCACCACATGAGCGTGGTGAACGAGGTGTGCGATTTCGTCACCGTCCTCGACGAAGGCAAGATCATCGCGCAAGGCCTGCCCGATGAGGTCAAGCGTGATCCCCATGTCATCGCCGCCTACCTGGGCGACAGCAAGGAGGCATCGACCTCATCCAGGAAGCTCGGCGAATCCACCATGCTGCGGGTCGAGAACCTGCATGCCGGCTATGGCGCCAGCGAAGTGCTGAGCGGCGCCAGCTTCGAAGTGAGGACGGGGTCGGTGGTCGCACTGATCGGCGCGAACGGCGCCGGCAAGACCACGGCCATGCGCGTGCTGTCCGGCATGCTGAAGCCGAGCAAGGGCAAGGTGCTGCTGGATGGCAAGGAAGTGCAGCACCTGGGCGCTTCCCGGATCTCGCGCCTCGGGCTGGCGCACTCGCCGGAAGGCCGCAAGATTTTCGCGCCGCTCTCGGTCGAGGACAACCTGCTGCTTGGCGCCTACACCCGCCTGCCCAAGGTGTTCGGCTTCGCTTCCAGGGCCGGGGCGGACCTGGAGAAGGTCTATGCGCTGTTCCCGCGCCTGCACGAAAGGCGCAAGCAGGCGGCCGGCACGCTGTCCGGCGGCGAGCAGCAGATGCTGGCCATCGGGCGCGCGCTGATGGCCAACCCCAAGATCATCCTGCTGGATGAACCTTCCATGGGCCTCGCGCCGGTGATCGTGCAGGAAGTTTTCGTCATCATCAACAAGCTGAAGGAAGCCGGCATCACCATGTTGCTGGTCGAGCAGTTCGCCAAGAGCGCGCTGGAGGTGGCCGACTATGCCTACGTGCTGGAACATGGGCGCATCGCGGTCGAGGGCACGCCGGAAGAACTGGCCAGGAACGAGCGCGTACTGGCGGCGTATCTGGGTTGACGCCCCGGGAGCATCGGCTTAGATTTCGGCGTCTGCCGCCTGGCAGGCGGCAGATTTCGGGAAGGGATCGAGATGCTTGAAGACATGATCAGGAAATTCAGGGACGCCGAAGGGCGCTCGGAATTCGTCATCGCCGTCGTCTGCGACATACGCAACTTCTCCGGCTTCAGCGTCGGCCGCCAGGCGCCCGAAATCGCGATGTTCATTCGCAAGTTCTACGAGAAACTGCTCAGCGTGTATTTCACCGATGCCGTATTTGCCAAGCCCACGGGCGACGGCCTGCTGATGGCCTTCAGGTACAAATACGACCAGGCCGACCTGCTGTCGGTCGCCGAGTCTGTGCTGCGGCAATGCCAGAAAGCGATCAACGATTACCCGACCATGTTCACCGACGACCTGATGATCAACTATCCGCTGCCGGAAAGGATAGGCTTCGGCGTCGCGCGGGGCACCGCGTTCTGCCTGTATGCGGGCGAAGAGGTCATCGACTATTCCGGGCAGATCCTGAATCTGGCGTCCCGGCTGAACGACCTGGCCAAGCCGGGCGGGATCGTGGTCGACGGCGCCTTCCTGCTCGACGTCATTCCCAAGGCGCTGCAGGGCGACTTCCACATGGAGCAGGTTTACATCAGGAACATCGCGGAAGATTCACCGCATACCGTTTTCTGCTCGAAAGACGTGGTCATACCGGAATCCGCCAAGACCCCGATCAACTCGCACACCTGGGAAAAAATCGAACGTATCGTGCCGTACGGGCAGATCAAGAAGGTCGCGAGCATCTATTCGATCCAGTTGCCGGTCGAACCGGCCGCCAAAGACAAATGCAAGATCAAGATGTCCTGGAAGAGCATCGTCAATCCGGGGCACCTGACCAGCATAGAGGTGACCGACTTCTCGTTGATCAAGGACGCGGAGGGGAATCGCATCACCTTTGACCTCGCCAGCGAACGCGAGCGCCTGGCAGACGAAGAACTGAAATCGGATAGCGAAGTGACGATCTGCGTGCACTACGTCGCCAAGATCGTTCCCGCCAAGGCGGCGGCCAAATAAGCGGCGCGCCAGACATCCGGACATCGCAAGACGTGTGCTGTTGCAGCACGCGTCTTTTGTTTTTTTGAGGGTCAGGCCGGACCGGGCATGCTTTTGCGGTCAGGCTCCGTGCTGCGGGTTTATGCAGCATAATTGACGGCAGGCGAGCTTTGCTCGAGTGCCGGATTGCGGTCTGGAAGGACGGAAGGAACATCCATGGAAATATATGCTTACTGGTTCTTGTTGGCGTTGATACTGACCGGCCTGGAAATGGCGACGGGGACTTTTTACCTGCTGATGATCGCCATCGCGATGGCGGTGGGCGGACTGGCGGCCTTGCTCGGCGCCGGCATCAGCTGGCAGCTGGTGCTGTGCGCGCTGATGGTGGTCGCGGGCACTGTCATTCTGCGGCGCTGGAAAAGCAGCCGTCCCAGGGAAACGGTTGATGCCGGCCTCGATATCGGCCAGCCGGTAAAGGTACTCAAATGGAACGACGACGGCACGGCGCGCGTGCAATATCGCGGCGCCGAGTGGGATGCGGAAACCGAATCAGCCGAAGCGCCGCACGACGGTATGTTCTACATCAAGGCAGTGCGAGGCTCCAGCCTGGTCCTGACGCACCGCAAACCGCAGCAACATTAAGGAGAAGGAAACATGGAAATTGCTCTGTTCATACTGGTTGCAGCCATCATCTTCATCGTCAAGGCGCTCAAGGTCGTGCCCCAGCAGCACGCCTGGGTGGTGGAACGTCTGGGGCGTTTCCATGCGGTGCTGTCTCCCGGCCTCAACATCGTCATCCCGTTCATCGATAACGTTGCCTACAAACACCTGCTCAAGGAAGTCCCACTCGATGTGCCCAGCCAGATCTGCATCACCAAGGACAACACCCAGCTGCAGGTGGACGGCATCCTGTATTTCCAGGTCACCGATCCCCGTCTGGCTTCCTATGGCACCAGCAACTACATCATGGCGATCACGCAGCTCGCGCAGACCACCTTGCGTTCGGTGATCGGCAAGATGGAGCTGGACAAGACCTTTGAAGAGCGCGACGACATCAATCGCGCCGTGGTGGCTGCGCTGGACGAGGCGGCGACCAGCTGGGGCGTCAAAGTGCTGCGCTACGAGATCAAGGACCTGACGCCGCCCAAGGAGATCCTGCATGCCATGCAGGCGCAGATCACCGCCGAGCGCGAGAAGCGCGCGCTGATCGCCGCTTCGGAAGGCCGCAAGCAGGAACAGATCAACATCGCCACCGGCGAGCGCGAAGCCTTCATCCAGCGTTCCGAAGGCGAGAAACAGGCGGCGATCAACACCGCGCAGGGCCAGGCGGAAGCCATCAAGGCCGTCGCTGCGGCCACCGCGCAGGCGATCCAGCAAGTCGCACAGGCCATCCAGTCGCCGGGCGGCATGGATGCGGTCAACCTCAAGGTGGCGGAGAAATATGTCGAAGCCTTCGGCAACGTCGCCAGAGAAGGCAACACCCTCATCCTGCCGGGCAATCTGGCCGACATGGGGGCGATGGTGGCGACTGCGATGAGCATCGTGAAAGCGCAGAAATAGCGAACGCCAAACCGGTGTATGCTTGTCGTCGCAAGACGGCATCACGCCAGTGGCAGTTGAAAACAGGAATCGGGGGAGTGGCAAATGGGAGAGAACGAAGTGCAGCGCGAGATGGACCAATTGAGCGCATTGATCGACAGGCTGGAAGCACAAGCCGCGATCGGCCAGGCTGTCAGGCAGGCGCGCGAAAGCGGTTCGCCCGCCAAATTGCGCGATGCCTATTATTCCGTGGCTGACCCGGAACTCAGGAACAAGCTGATCTCGACCACCGGGAGACTGGACCAGCTTTACCTGATGAAATGCGAACAGGATGTAACGCTGGCCAAGGACGTGGTGTCGAAGGCGGAAGCGAAGGCTGGGCAGCACCCCTGGCCATTGCTGGCGGCGGCATATATCGGCCCCGTGGTGATCGGTCAGTGGGGATTGGGGCTGTTCGGCGCGATCGGCGGTGCGATCCTCGGTTATTTCCTGGGACAATGGGTCTTCGACATGACCAAAAAGGAGAATTCCAGGGAGATCGACGAGGCGAAACACCAGCTGGCATCTGCACAGCGGCGCAACGAGGCCTCCAAGGTCGACCCCTACCTGTTCAGCGCGGCAGAACAGCAGGGCGGCGAACGCGAGAACTGATCCGGCATCAGGCTGGGCGGCAGAGTAACGGTGTCGCTGGATCGTTGCGCGCTACAGCCTGAAGCGATGCGCCATGTTCTGCAGGGTCGAGGACATGTGTTCGAGATGCGCAGCCGCGCCCGATACCTCGGCGATCACCGCACTGTTCCCCTCCGTCATCTGGGCGATCTTTTCCACGTTGTGCGTGATCCCGGTGCTGGCCATGCTCTGTTCCCGGGTGGCCGCGCTGATCTCGCGGATCATCGTCCCGATCTGGTGTGAACCGTCCTTGATCCTGTTCAGGGCGTCATGCACGCTCTTCACCTGCACCACCCCCTCTTCGACGTAGCCCCTGCTGGCGGACATGCCTTGCGTGGCAGCGGAAATCTCCTGCTTGATCGAGTCGATCATGTCAGCGATCCGCAGCGTGGCCTGTCCTGTCCTTTCCGACAGCTTGCGCACTTCGTCTGCCACCACGGCAAAGCCGCGTCCCTGTTCGCCCGCGCGCGCCGCTTCGATGGCGGCGTTCAGGGCCAGCAGGTTGGTTTGATCGGCAATCTCCCTGATCACCTGCACGATGCCGCCGATCTGGGTCGAGTGTTCCTTGAGGGTGATGATGGCCTGCGACAGCTCATTCACCGAATCGGCGATGCGGGCGATCTTGCCGGTGGCGTCTTGCACCAGCCGCTGCGCATCTTCCGACAGGTCGCTGGCACCGGACGATGCGTTCTCGGTCTCCTGCGCGCGCTCGGCCACCAGGGTGATGCTGACGGTGACTTCCTCCACGGCTGCCGCTGTCGAGGAAGCAGCCTCGCTTTGCTGTTCCGAGTTGAGCGCCGCCCTGGCCGAATTGGCCGCCAGTTCGGTGGAAGCATCGGCCACCGCCTCGGCAGCCTTGACGATGGCGCTGACGAAACTGCCGAACTCTTCCGCCACACTGTTGAATCCTTGCGCCAGCGCCGCGATCTCGTTCTCGGGCTGCGCCGCACGTTCGATCTCCAGCCCCACGAACAAGGCACCGATGACCTCGCCGGAGCGTCCTTTCACCGGGTTGTACTGGGTCATGTAGTCGGTGCCGAACAATCTGGCGCGTCCGGTGAAGGTCTGGCCCTTGAGCAGGCTGGCGTAAGCGGGGCGGGTGCTGTCGAGCATGGTGCCGACCACGCGCGTGCCATTCTGCATCTTCAGGCAAGTGGCGATGCGGACGAAGTCCTCGCCGCGCCTGGCAAAGATCGTCGCCACGCCTTTCGTTTCGGCAAACAAGCGATCCACCTGGCTGAAGTTCATGTTGAGGATCGTCTGTTCGTTCTTCAGCGCAGGCACCTGGGTTTTTCCCACCTGCTGCATGGCCTCGGGATGCAGCGAAAAACCGCCCTGGAAATATGCGGAGAAGGTCTTGGCCAGTTGATCGACCCGTTGCTGCAATGTGGCTTCGTCCTGCAGCGCCGTCGTTTGGCCAGTTTCCGGCCAGGCGATCCTGGCCGTGATGTCTCCCTTGCCCAGCCTGGCCAGCTGGTCAGCGATCTCCCGCAGGCGGCCGAGCTGGCATGCGATCAGCCAATAAAAGATCAGCGCTGCAACCAGGGCCGTCGCCATTCCTGTCACCAGTATCGCCCAGGAAGATTGCACCTCAAGCAGCTGCACCAGCAACGCGAAGGAAAGCTCGGCGATGAGCAGGGCAGCAAGGCAATAGAGCGCGAACTTGAATTTGAGCGGGAAGCTCCCGAAACGCAGATTCATATTTTCATATCCCTGAATGCCGACGAACGATGGTCATCGATTGCGGTTTAGCCGCATGGTGCCACGTTAGCAGCCTGGACGGAAAAGCAAGTGACGAATTGAGGCGGGAATGCGGGTTATTTCCTGAAAACAAAAGACAAATGTCGCGTGGCGAACGACTCATCCGGACGCTCGCAGGCAGGATTTCAAAGCGCAAAACAAGATCGTACGCGCGCATGGTCGCCAGCGGTTTAGCTGCAGGTCTATATCTTTTGGCATATATGACTACAGGGTCTTTGCTGCTAGTCTTCGCTGTGAAGTATCGAAAGCACCTGCAGCACAAGATCGTTGTTTATTCATTCAATAGACCAAAGGGGAATGTTGTGAAGAATTTTCTGAGACTGGCCGCAATTCTGGGATTCGTCGCTTCAATGACCACCGGTTGCGCCAACCACGCCACTGCCAATGTCAGTCCGTCGACCAACCTGGCGGCGCTGAAAACCATGTATGTGAAGAAGATCCCGGCCGACGGCCGCAAGATCAACGAACTGGTCGCCGACAAATTCCGCAGCAAGGGCGTCACCGTAACCACCGGCGAAGAAGCTCCGCCGGCCAACGTCGATGCGGTGGTTGAGTACTTCGACAAATGGATGTGGGACATGACCATGTACATGCTCGAGCTGACCATTAACATCAACGATCCGAAGACCGGTGCCCAACTGGCCACGGGCAACTCGCTGCATACCTCGCTGACGCGCAAGTCGCCGCAAGAGATGGTCGATGAGGTCGTCGACAACATCTACCAGAACAAGAAGTGAACGAACCGATCGCCGGGGCAGCCAGTGCTGCCCCGTGTCTTTCATCGCACTGGATAATTCAATCAACTCGAATGGAGCAGACAGGATGTTGAACTACCTCAAGACA
>JAJZUH010000156.1 GCA_021847165.1 Pseudomonadota bacterium | reverse complement strand
GCTGCCGTGACAGGGCCGATAGAGCGCGCAAATTGCGCCAGGCGATTTCCATTGCCGTGGACTACGAAGAGTTCGTCTCCATTTTCGCCAACGGGCGCGGCATCGCCGCACAATCACCCATCCCGCCGGGCATCTTCGGCTACCGCGACGGCAAGGGTGGCATCAACCGCTACGTGTACGACTGGGTGGATGGCGCGCCCAAAAGGAAGCCCGTCGCCGAGGCGCAGCGCCTGCTGGCCGAGGCGGGCTATCCCGGCGGTGTCGATGCGGAGACCGGACAGCCGCTGGTGATCCACCTCGATACCACGCCCGGCGGCATCGGCAACAAGTCGCGCCTGGACTGGATGCGCAAGCAGTTCGACAAGATCGGCGTGCAGCTCGACGTGCGCAGCACCGATTACAACCGCTTCCAGGACAAGATACGGCGCGGCGATACGCAGATGTATTACTACGGCTGGAACGCGGACTATCCCGATCCGGAGAACTTCTTCTTCCTGCTGCACGGCCCGCAGGGCAAGGTGAAATTCGGCGGCGAGAACGCGAGCAACTATAGCAACCCGGAATTTGACCGCTTGTTCGAGCAGATGAAGAACATGGACAACGGTCCGGCGCGCCAGGCGATCATCGACCAGATGCAGGAAATATTGCGCCGCGATTCGCCCTGGCTGTGGGGCTATCACCCGAAGAACTACGTGTTGCAGCACGGCTGGCTGCATAACGTCAAATCCAACATCATGGCGCTCAACAAGCTCAAGTACTGGCGCGTGGACGCGGTACAGCGCGACCGCCTGCGTCGCGCATGGAACCAGCCGGTGCGCTGGCCGCTGTGGCTGGGCGCTGCGGCGCTGCTGCTGTTCGGCGGGTGGATGTGGCGGATGCTGCGCAAGCGCGAAGAGGCGCGGCAGAGCGGGTGAGGGGCTATTCGGCCTGCGACCAGGTCTGTTGCAGTGCCTGGGCAAATGCCTCCACCGGCTGCGCGCCCGAGATGCCGGTTTTCTCATCGAACACGAAGAACGGCACCACGGTAATGCCGAATTTTGCCGCGCGTGCCTGGTCTGCCCGCACCTCGCCGGCATAGGCATCGCTTTCCAGCAGGGTCATTGCCTCGTTCTCGGTGATGCCGAATTCCGGTGCCAGGCGCGCCAATGCGGCGCGTTCGCCTACCGGCAGCGATTCGGAAAAGTAGGCATGCATGAGGCGTTCGGTGGCACGGTCGCCGAGTTGTTTTGACGCGGCGAAGTGCAGCAGGCGGTGGGCGTCGAAGGTGTTGCCGGGCCTTGCGTCGGCGAGGCGGTATTCCAGTCCCGCTTCCTTAGCGACCGAGGTGACGCGCTCGTTCATTGCAGCGGCTTCTTCCAGGCTGACGCGGTATTTCTTCGCCAGGTATTCCCGCAGCGTCCCCTCGCGCTGGCGCGGTGCGTCGGGATCGAGTTCGAAGCTGCGCCAGATCACGTTCACCTTGTCCTTGTGCGCGAAACCGGCGAGCGCCTGTTCGAAGCGGCGTTTGCCGATATAGCACCAGGGGCAGATGACGTCAGACCAGATCTCGACTTGCATGATTTTCCTTTGCCTGTGCACGGCCGGGCGTGGCCGGGATGATGGTTGCATTCTACTACCGGCGCTTGCCCGCGGCTCAATGTTTGCCCTTACAATACTGGCACTCATGATCGCCTACCTCATCCGCCGCATCCTGTACGCAGTGCCCATCCTGGTCGGGGTGAACCTGCTCACCTTCGCGCTGTTCTTCGTGGTGAACACGCCGGACGACATGGCGCGCATGCAGCTCGGCATCAAGCGCGTGACGCCCGAGGCCATCGAAAAATGGAAGCAGCAGCACGGCTACGACAAGCCGCTGCTGGTCAACAGCTCGGCCAGCGGTACCGGAAAGGTGACCGACACCATTTTCTGGCGGAAATCCGCCAGCATGTTCGTGTTCGACTTCGGTTTTGCCGACGACGGGCGCAACATCAGCCGCGAGATCGCCACGCGCATGGGGCCGAGCCTGGCCATCGCGCTGCCGACCTTCCTCATCGGACTGGTCGTGTATGTCAGCTTCGCCCTGCTGATGACCTTGTTCCGTGCCACTGCGCTGGATGCGGCGGGGGTGGCGTTGTGCGTCCTGCTGATGTCGGTGTCCGGACTGTTCTACATCATCGGCGGACAATTCCTGGTCAGCAAGCTGTGGCACCTGGTGCCCATCTCGGGTTATGCGGGCGGGATGGATGGCATCAAGTTCGTGGTGCTGCCCATCGTCATCGGCGTGGCGGGCAGCATCGGTTCCAGCAGCCGCTGGTACCGCACCATCTTCCTCGAAGAGATCGGCAAGGACTACGTGCGCACGGCACGCGCCAAGGGTCTGTCGGAGTTGCGCGTGCTGTTCACCCATGTGTTGAAGAACGCGATGATCCCCATACTGACCGGCGTGGTGGTGGTCATCCCGTTGCTGTTCATGGGCAGCCTGCTGACCGAGTCCTTCTTCGGCATCCCCGGCCTGGGCAGCTATACCATCGATGCGATCAACGCGCAGGATTTCAGCATCGTGCGCGCGATGGTCTTTCTCGGTTCGGTGCTGTACATCGCCGGGTTGATCCTGACCGACGTTTCATACACCGTGGTCGATCCCAGGGTGCGGCTGCAATGACGGGGCGAGGCGTTTCGTGAGTTTCATGCCCATCATCCTGTGGAGCGATGCACTGGTGTTCCTGCTGCTGGCCGCAGGGGCCTTCAGCGCCTGGTACATCCGGCAGCGCGAGCACCTGTCGTTGCCGTGGCGGCGCGTGGCAAAGAGCCGCATGGCGATGGTGTCGTTGCTGGTGCTGTCGCTGTTTATGCTCGTGGGCTTGCTGGATACGCTGCACTTCCGCCCGGCATTGCCGTCCGCCAACGGCGGCGACAAGGTGTACTCGCCGGAGGTGTTGAGCGTGTTCGACAAGCTGGCCGGGCCGCTGCGCACGCATACCGAGAAGACCTATTCGGCGCCGTTCGCCCTCACGCTGTATGCCAAGGAAGGTGTGATGGATGCGCAGGGCCATATCGTGCGCGACTATCCCCGCCTGCAATACGGAGGAGCGCACCTGACGGACGCGTCGCAACGCGATGGCGATGTGGCCGCACGCGGGCTGGCCGGGGGAGCGGCGGGGTTGCTGGCGGGCATCCTGCTGGCGATGCTGGCCCGGCGCTGGACCAGCCAGCGCGCCTTGCTCGTTGCCGTGCTGCTGGCGGCCCCGCTGATCGGGGCGGTTGCCAATCTCGCCACGGCCTACCATGTGCTCGGCACCGACAAGGTGGGGCAGGACGTGCTGTATCTCTCGCTGAAAAGCATCCGCACCGGACTCATCATCGGTACGGTCACCACGCTGGTGACCTTGCCGCTGGCGCTGTTCCTCGGCGTGGCGGCCGGCTACTTCCGCGGCTGGGTGGACGACGTCATCCAGTACGTCTACACCGTGCTGAGTTCCATTCCCAGCGTGCTGCTGATCGCGGCGGCGGTACTGATGATGCAGGTGACCATCGACATGCATCCGCAATGGTTCGATACCACCGCCGCGCGCGCCGACCTCAGGCTGGTGTTCCTGTGCCTGATCCTCGGCGTGACCAGCTGGACCGGCTTGTGCCGCCTGCTGCGCGGCGAGACGCTGAAGCTGCGCGAGATGGAATACATCCAGGCGGCGCAATCGTTCGGCGTGTCCTCGCTGCGCATCCTGGCACGCCACATCATGCCCAACGTCATGCATATCGTGCTGATCTCGCTGGTGATGGATTTCTCCGCGCTCGTGCTGGCCGAGGCGGTGCTGTCCTATGTCGGTGTCGGGGTCGATCCCACCATGATCAGCTTCGGTACCATGATCAACGCCGCGCGCCTGGAGATGGGGCGCGAACCCATGGTGTGGTGGGCGCTAGCGTCCGCATTCGGCTTCATGCTGGTGCTGGTGCTGGCGGCGAACCTGTTCGCCGATGCCGTGCGCGACGCGTTCGACCCGCGCCTGAACCGGACGGAGGGCGCAGCGTGACGCGGCGCACTCATGGCGACGCCCTGCTGGCGGTTGCGAAGGTATCCACGCGCTTGCGCGGCGGTGCGCATATCGTTGACGGCGTTTCGTTCGAGATCGCCGCAGGGGAGACCTTTGCCTTGCTGGGCGAATCCGGCTGCGGCAAGTCGATGACGGCGCTCACGCTGATGCGTCTGCTGCCCGACGGCGTGGTGAATGCGGGTGGCGTCGCCAGCATGGGTGGGGTGGACCTGTTCGGCCTGCACGAGCGCGAGATGCGCGAGGTGCGCGGCGGAAGGTTGGCGATGATCTTCCAGGAGCCGGGGCTGAGCCTGAATCCGGTGATGACCGTGGGCGGGCAGATCGCCGAGGTGCTG
>JAJZUH010000155.1 GCA_021847165.1 Pseudomonadota bacterium | reverse complement strand
CCGGTCATTTGCGCGATGCGCGGCACCGAAGTCATGGTCGCTGCGGGCACGCCGAAGAAGGGGATGAATGCGCCATCCTTCACGCCCTGGTCCTGATCCGGAAGATAAAAGAAGGGTTTGCCTGCGCGGATGCATTTCAGGATGGGGCGCAGGCCCTGCTGGCGCGAATAAAGGTGCTGATGGCGGAAACGCCCGCGCTTTTTCAGCAGCAGCTCGGTCAAATACCTGTTCTTCTGGTTCGCATACATGCTGACCCCGTCGGTATGCAGTGCAACCCACTGTCCCCCGATATCCATGCCGACGAAATGGGGCATCAGCAAAATGGATGGCTTGTCCTTGATCGCCTCGAAATGTTCGATGCCCTCGACCCGGATCAGGCCGAGTATCCGATCGGCACTGGACCACCACAGGATACTGCGCTCGATCAGGCTGCGGCAGAACACCTTGAAGTGCGCGTGCACCAGCTTCCTGCGCGCCGCATCGCCCAGGTCGGGAAAGCACAGTGCCAGATTGATCATGCCGACCTTGCGGCGCTCGGCGGCCAATGGGTAAAGCAGTATGCCGAGTCCATTGCCGATGGCGACGATCGCCCGGAACGGCAGGAAATGGATCAGCCAGAAGATGAAAACGCCGATGCGTATCAGCAATATTGTTCCTTCTAAGTGGTCGGTCTGGGTTTGGAGGCGGTTCATCCAGGCAATATGCCCCACATTCTAGCCAACTGGAGGACGGCTTCCAATAACACCTACGTATATTCCCGTATTTATCCGGCCAGAATAGCGGCGTACATTCAATCGTCCCAGCACACCCACTTCATCATTCTTGATCAGGGAGCGTGACATGAGACCGAGCAAACAAAGCAAGTCGAGCCGCCAGATTGCCGATATTCCCCCCTCCCTCCCCTCGGACTTGCGAGAAAAAATCGAGATAAACGCCTATTACAAGTCCGCGGCCAGAGGTTTTGCGCCCGGGTACGAACTCGACGACTGGTTGGCAGCCGAGGCCGAAATCAATTCCAGCGGAAGAAAGGACCACTGACCATGGACGCGCTACAAACCCAGTTTTTCGGTTCGATGCAATATCAGTCGGGGATGGGCGAGCCGGCTGCGCTCACGCTGGATCAAAGCGGCATGATCCAGGATTGCACGGACGCCAGCGAAGAGTTGTTCGGCTTCAGCCGCCGCGAACTGGCGCAGCATCATATCTCCCTGTTGTTTCCGCAGCTGTCCGATACCGCGCTGTTGAGCAACGGGCTGATCAATTCGCGCCTGCTCTTCCTGTCCCATTGCGGGCATCTTTTTTGGGCAATGGACAGGGACGGCGAGGCCTTCTTCAGCGAACTGTTCTTCTCCCAGCTGGAATACGGCGCGCATCCCATTCTGCGTGTGATCGTGCGGCCTTCGGATGGCGCTCCCCGTCCGAATGCCTGAAGCGGACGTGCTGCAATGAACTAGACCAGTCAATAACCAGCCCGGGAGTGCACATGAGGCCAGAACGAGCAGAAGAATCCTCCGGCAAAGCGATCCGCGGCGAATACAACTACCTGGCATCAACCACCGAACCGCCAATAACCTTTGGCGGCATGCTGTCTGTCACTGCGCGGTTGTTGCTGGCGAAGATCATGAATGCCCTCGGCAATCCGCCGGTACAGGTGGTGCTGTGGAACGGCCTGGTGATGCCGGGCAATCAGGGGAGCGGCGTGGCGCGCGTGGTCATACGCGACCCCGGTGCGCTGGTGAAACTGTTCATCGATCATGAGCTTTATTTCGGTGAGCTTTACTCCGAGGGCCGTATCGAGGTGCAGGGCAACCTGCTCGAATTTCTGGAAGCGGTATTCAGGGTCTGGCCGCTACGCAGCCAGGACAAGGTGATAAAAAAACTGCTGGCGCCCATCTACGATGTGCGGCGCAATACCATCATCGGCGCGCGTCGTAATATCCGGCATCACTATGACATCGGCAACAGCTTCTACAAACTCTGGCTGGAGGAACGGATGGTGTATACCTGCGCGTATTTTGCGCACGGCGCTGCCAGCCTCGAAGAGGCGCAGCTCGCCAAAATGGATCATGTCTGCCGCAAGCTGCGTTTGCAGCCCGGCGATGCCGTGGCGGAGGCGGGCTGTGGCTGGGGCGCACTGGCCATGCACATGGCGAGGCACTACGGGGCGAAGGTGCGCGCCTACAATATCTCCACCGAACAGATTGCCTATGCGCGGCAGCGTGCCGCCGCCGACGGGCTGGATGGCCTGGTCGAATTCGTCGAGGACGACTACCGCAACGTGCGCGGCAAGTTCGATGCTTTCGTTTCGGTCGGCATGCTCGAACATGTGGGAACGGAGCATTATCAGGAGCTGGGGGCGGTCATAGACCGGTGCCTCAAACCGGATGGACGGGGCCTGATCCATACCATCGGACTGAACTACCCCCGGCCGATGGACGCTTGGGCGGAGCGCCATATCTTCCCCGGTGCGAGTCCGCCGAGTCTGGCGCAGATGATGCAGATCTTCGAGCCGTTCGATTTCTCCGTCCTCGATGTGGAGAACCTGCGCATGCACTATGCCAGGACGCTGGAACACTGGCTGCAACGATACGAGGATAATATCGAGCGCGTGCGGGAGATGTTCGATGAAAGATTCGTGCGTGCATGGCGCCTGTATCTGGCCGGCTCCCTGACCACCTTCAAGACCGGCGACATGCAACTGTTCCAGGTTTGCTTCGCGCGTGCAGGCAACAACCAGATTCCCTGGACCCGGCAATACCTGTATGAAGCGCCACTCGTTTCCACTGGGGCAGATCATGCAAGGCTGTGATGCGCTCATCGTGGGCGGCGGTCCGGCAGGGTCGACCTGTGCCTGGCAGCTGCGTCGGCGCGGCATGGACGTGATGGTCATGGACAAGGCGCTGTTCCCGCGCGACAAGGTGTGTGCCGGTTGGGTTACCCCGGCGGTGCTGGAGGCCTTGCAGCTCGATACTGCGGCGTATGCCGTGCAACATGTATTGCAGCCGATCACGGCCTTCCGCACTGGCCTGATCGATGGCGGCAATCTGGAGACCCGCTATCCGGACACGGTGAGTTACGGTATCCGCCGCTATGAATTCGACGACTATCTGCTGCGCCGTTCGGCAGCCCGCCTGCTGCTTGGCCAAGGCCTGAAATCCTTGCGCCGGAGCGGCGAGCACTGGATCGTCAACGAAGCCATCTCGACGCCGATGCTCGTCGGGGCAGGCGGACATTTCTGCCCCGTGGCACGCTTCATGGGGGCCAAGCTGGGTGCCGACGAACCCGCGATCGCCGCAAAAGAAATCGAATTCAGGCTGAACATGGCGCAGAGCGAAGATTGCCGCGTACAGGGGGAAATACCGGAGCTATATTTTTGCCGCGACCTGAAAGGGTACGGATGGTGTTTCCGCAAGGGCAGCTATCTCAATATCGGGCTGGGGCGGGAGGGAAACCATCGCCTTTCCGATCACCTGGCACACTTCTGCAATTTCCTGAAGCAGCGCGGCAGAATTCCGCAGGATATCCCGGACCGCTTTCATGGGCATGCCTACCTGCTCTACGGGCATGCCGTGCGCAAACCGGTCGGTGACGGCGTGCTGCTTGTCGGCGATGCCGCCGGGCTGGCTTATCCGCAGAGCGGCGAAGGCATCCGGCCGGCCGTCGAGTCCGGCCTCATGGCGGCCGCCACCATCCTGGAAGCGCGCGGGGATTACCGCGAACAACAATTGCAATCCTATCGCAACGGCTTGAGCGCGCGTTTCGGGCCAACCGCGGCGACCGAGGGCGCGGGGCCGGCATTCATGCGCACGCTGCTTGGAGGGGTGCTGCTGGGCAACCGGTGGTTCACCCGCCACGTAGTGCTGGATCGCTGGTTCCTGCATTCGCATCAGCCCGTGGCGCAAGCGGCCTGACGTTCGAGTGGTAATCCAGCCCAGACTGCGACCTCCTGTCAGGAGGCGGCGCTATCGGCTCTTGATATCCAGCACCAGGACGATGCCGAGCAGGCTCTGTATCAGATAGAGGATGCCGGATACGGCGTGCCAGGTTCTGAACTGTGTCGCAAAGGCGCTTTGCATCACCTCCAGCGGCAGGGCCTGTGCCTTGAGGCTGGCAAGGATGGGCTGCAGTACGAATTGCCCGGCGAGGACGAGCAGCAACATCGCGAGGGTGACGAGGAAGGCGCGGCTTCGTAGCGCCGCGCGGCCGGATTGCCGCAGCTGGAAGACGAGCAGATACAGTGCGCAGCCAATGCCGATGTAAGCCAGCAGAGTGAACATCTGGCCCGCCACCATGCCAGCCAGCTGGCGGTCGGGCAGCCACCTGAACAACGCAGGTACGGCCACGTAGCCGAGCATCCACATGCCGCCCACCCACAGGGTGGCACTCAGTGTGGCGATGTGCCGGAACAGGTTGC
>JAJZUH010000154.1 GCA_021847165.1 Pseudomonadota bacterium | reverse complement strand
CCGCTGCGCCTGCTGCTGACGCTCCTGCCGCCGCACCGAAATGCGGCGACAAGGGTTTCGATTGCAACAAAGGCGACGTTGCCTGGATGATGACCTCCACGGCGTTCGTGCTGCTGATGACCGTTCCCGGCCTGGCGCTGTTCTATTCCGGCATGGTACGCAGGAAGAACGCGCTGTCGACCGTGATGCAGAGCTTCGCGATCTTCTGCGTGATCGCGGTACTCTGGGTGGCCTATGGCTACAGCGCCGCGTTCACAGCCGGTCATGAAGGCAGCGCCCTGTCGCCGTTCATCGGCTCGCTCGACAAGATGTTCATGTCCGGCGACGATCCGACCACGGCGGTTGCGGCGACCTTCAGCAAGGGGCAGTACCTGCCTGACTTCGTCTATGCCATGTTCCAGCTGACCTTTGCGGCAATCACCGTCGCGCTGATCACCGGCGGCTTTGCAGAACGTTTCAAGTTCTCGTCGATGATCATCTTCAGCGTGCTGTGGTTCACCTTCGCCTACCTGCCGATCTCGCACATGGTGTGGTACTGGGATGGTCCTGATGCATATACCAATGCCCAGGCCGGCGATGTTGCCAACAGCCATGCCGGGTTCATCTTCCAGAAGGGCGCGCTGGACTTCGCCGGCGGTACCGTGGTGCACATCAATGCCGGTATCGCGGCGCTGGTTGCAGCCCTGATGCTCGGACCGCGCAAGGGTTACGGCAAGGTGGCGATGCCTCCGCACAGCCTGATGATGACCGCGGTCGGTACCGGTCTGCTGTGGATGGGCTGGTTCGGCTTCAATGCAGGTTCTGCCCTGGAAGCAACGGGTGCAGCCGGCCTGGCCTTCTTCAACACCCTGTTCGGCACCGCAGTGGCCGGCGTGGTCTGGACGGCAGTCGAATGGATCGTCAAGGGTAAACCCAGCCTGCTGGGCGTCTGTTCCGGCATCGTGGCGGGTCTGGTTGCGATCACGCCTGCAGCCGGTTTCGTCGGCGTGGGTGGCGCGATGGCGGTGTGCGCTGCCGCAGCGGTGATCTGCTTCTTCGCAGTGACCGTGATCAAGGCCAAGCTGAAGTATGACGATGCGCTGGATGCGTTCGGCGTGCACTGCGTCGGCGGCATCATCGGCTCCATCGGCACCGGCATATTCGTCAACCCGGCTCTGGGCGGTACCGGCGTATACGACTATGTTGCCAACAAGGTGGCCGATTTCGATGCTACGGCACAGATCGTTGCGCAGCTGTGGGATGTCGGCATCACCCTGGCGTGGTCTGCGTTCGTTGCCTTCGTGATCCTGCTGGTCCTGAAGCACACCATCGGCATCCGCGCAAGCGACGATGCACAGGAGGAAGGTCTGGATCTGGCCGATCATGGCGAGAATGCTTACAACCTCTAAGCAATCCTGGCAGTAACGTAAAAGGGCATCTTCGGATGCCCTTTTCATTGGTAAGACTAGCATCTGGGAGGTCATGAAATGTCGGGAGAGATGGAAATACTGTTTTCGCTGGCGGGCCGCATGCACGTATTGTTGCGCCGCGAAGTGAACCGCATCATCGATGTCGAATGGATATGTATCGATGCGGCTTATGCAAAAGAGATGATCAGGCTGGCACGCTCGGTTGGAAGCGACGAACTGCATAAATTGTGCGACCGGATCGAGGAAGTGCATCCGCTGCTGCCGCGTCCCGAGATTCCGGTTCCGCCGCTGCTTGCGGCGAGCGAGCCGAAGTACCTGAAGACCTTGCGCTGACTCGGCGGCGAGCTAGTCGCCGAGCAGTTTTTCAAACGCTTCCACAGGCAGGGGCTTGCTGAAAAAGTAACCCTGCAACTCATCGCAGCCGATGCCATGGAGGAAGGCCTGCTGATAGGCCGTTTCCACGCCCTCCGCGATCACCTTCATGTTCAGGCTGTGCCCGAGCGCGATGATCGCCTTCAGGATGGCGATATTGCTGGGTTCCGTTTCGAGACGGCTGACGAATGCCTGGTCGATCTTGAGGCGGTCGACCGGAAAGTCTTTCAGATAGGACATGCTGGAATAGCCGGTGCCGAAATCGTCGATGGCCAGCTTGACACCCAGCGCTTTCAATTCCTGCAGCGTCTTGATGAAGCTGCGGGTGTCATGCACCAGGCTGCTTTCGGTGATTTCCAGTTCCAGGCAGGCAGGGTTCAGGCCGCTGTGCTGCAGCGCGGAGCGGACCTGGCTGACCAGATCGGACTGGCGGAACTGGCGCGGGGACACATTGACCGCAATGGGGAGCTCCCTGCCGGCCAGGACGTTCAGCCGGAACGCCTGGCGGCAGGCCGAATGCAGCACCCACTGTCCGATGTCCACGATCAAGCCGGTTTCTTCCGCGACCCGGATGAATTCAGCCGGAGAAACCATGCCGCCGCTGGCCGGCTGCCAGCGGATCAGCGCTTCCGCACCGCAGATGCGGCCGCTGGCAAAAGCCAGCTTGGGCTGGAAATGCAGCAGGAATTCGTCGTGTTCCAGCGCCTGGCGCAAACGATATTCCATGTCCAGGCGTTCCATCAGCCGCCGATTCAGCTCGTCGGTGTAGAACTGGAAATTGTTGCGGCCCGACTGTTTCGATTTGTACATGGCCGAATCGGCGTATTTGAGCAGCGTGGTCGTGTCGCGCGCATCGTCGGGATAGATGCTGATGCCGATGCTGCAGGAGACGATGAAATCGCGGCCCTCGATCGCGCAGGGACCCGCCACCGACGACAGGACGCGCTGCATGCTTTCCGAAATGTCCTCGATCTTGTGCAGGCCGGTCAGCAGCAGCACGAACTCGTCGCCGCCCAGGCGCACGACGGTGTCGGATTCGCGCACGCAGCCGCTCAGGCGCGCGGCCATGATTTTCAGCAGTTCGTCGCCGGCATGGTGGCCCATGCTGTCGTTGATCAGCTTGAACTGGTCCAGGTCGACGAAAGCCACCGCGACCTTGCTGGCGTACCGGTCGGCCATGCCGATGTATTGCTGCAGGCGGTCGGCCAGCAGGGTCCGGTTGGGCAGCCCGGTCAGCGCATCGTGGGTGGCCTGGTACTCGATCTGCTGTTCGTAGTTCTTGCGCTCGGTAATGTCCTCGACCGTGCCTTCATAGAACAGCAGTTCGCCGTTGCGGTCCCTGACCTCGTGCGCGTTTTCGGAGATCCAGATGATCTCGCCATTCTTGCGGTACACCTGCGCCTCGAAATTGCTGACCTGCCCGTGCGCGCTCATCAGGGCAATGAATTCCTCGCGCTTGAACGGGTCGACGTACAGCTGTTTCTGGATGTCACAGATGCCGAGGATCAGCTCGACGGCGGATTCATATCCGTAAATCCTGGCCAGCGCCGGGTTGAAGTTGAGATAGCGTCCGTCCGGGGAGGTCTGGTATATCCCTTCGAGGGCGTTCTCGAATATCGAGCGATAACGCTCCTCGGCCTCGCGCGCTGCGGCCTCGCTCAGCCTGCGCTGGGTGATGTCCTGCATGAAACCCTCGATCGCCTCCACCTCGCCGCGTTCGTTGTACAAAGGGCAGCCGCGCTCGGATACCCATCTTGTCCCGCCGTCGGCGTGGATGATGCGATACTCGACGGAGAAGCGCTGCCGCCGGGAGATGGCCTCCTCGATGGTCTGGCGCACCCTGCCCCGGTCTTCGGGACTGGTGATCGCCTCGTACGAGATGGACGGGTCCGACACCAGCGAGTGCGCATCGTAACCGGTCAGCTGTTTGCAGCCATCGCTGACGAACACCATCGTCCACCTGTCGTCCCACAGGCAGCAATACACCATGCCGTCGAGATTGTTGAGCAATGCCTTGAGCATGCGCTCGCTGTTCTCGAGCTTGGCTTGAAGACTGGCGTTGATGTACATGTTGGCAGGCGCTTCCCGCAATTTCAAGGGTTCCGGTAGCAATGCGGCGGTTCGCATCAGAATGCCTGGGCGGCATTCCTGCCCTGCATCTGCGTAACCTGGAACTGGCCGGAAAGGTGCTGCAGCCTCAGCGAGGTCTGGCGCGCCCGGGCCACGCTGAAGTTCAACTCGTCGAGCGCATCGCGCATCGATTCCGTCACCTCGGCGACGCCCTGCACATCCTTGCCGTAGCGGTGTGCGCTGTCGGCAATGCCCTGGATCAGGCTGAACATGCGCTCGAGGATCTCCTTCATGCCGGTATTGTCCGAGGCGGCGGCTTCCGCCAGGCGCAGGCCCTCCTCCATGCCGGTGGAGCCGCTCTCCATGATCTGCACCGCATCGCGTGCCTGCCCCTGCACAGTGCCGATCATCTGCTTGATTTCGTGCGTGGCAGCGGTCGTACGCTCCGCCAGCTTGCGCACCTCGTCGGCGACCACCGAGAAACCGCGCCCGGCTTCTCCGGCGCGCGCTGCCTCGATGGCGGCATTCAGGGCCAGCAGATTGGTCTGGTCCGCGATGGCATTGATCACCATGACGATCTTGCCGATCTCCTCGGTACTGTTGCTGAGACG
>JAJZUH010000009.1 GCA_021847165.1 Pseudomonadota bacterium | reverse complement strand
GCATCCTGCGGCAGTTTCCGGCACGCGCACTGCACCTCAGGAAAGGGGAACTGCAGGCATGAGAACGCTGATCGAACACCTGCGCGTACTGCGCTTCACCCTGCAGCGCCTGCTGCTCACGCCCAACGCATCGCTGCTCAACATCCTCGTCATCGGCATCGCGCTGAGCCTGCCGGTTGGAGGCTATGTACTCCTGAAAAGCGCGCAAAGCCTGGGCGCACAAATCGCCGGCACGCCGCAGATCAGCGTATTCCTGGCCTCCGGCACAAGCGCCGGCGATATAGAACGCATCGGCGACCGGCTTCGGCAACACTCAGCCATCAAGCGTATCGAATTCGTGCCGCGCGAAGTGGCATTGAAGAAACTGCAGCAAAGCGCGGGGTTGTCCGATGTGATCGGCAGCCTGTCGCAGAACCCGTTGCCGGATGCGTTTGTCGTTTATCCCAAGGACGGCAGCGTGGCCACGCTGGAAGCCTTGCGCGACGAATTGAAGACTTGGCCGCGCTTCGACCATGTGCAACTGGATTCGGCCTGGATACACAAACTGGCTGCGCTGCTCGATTTCGGCCGCATGGCGGTCGCCATCCTCGCCGCCTTGCTGAGCTTCGCCCTCATCGCCATCACTTTCAATACCATCCGCCTGCAGATCCTCACTCGCCGCGAGGAGATCGAAGTGGCGAAACTCATCGGCGCCACCGATGCCTTCATCCGCCGCCCCTTTCTCTACTTCGGCCTCACCCAGGGCTTGCTTGGGGGCATCGCCGCCTGGCTGCTGGTTGCGGGGAGTTTGATGCTGCTCAATCACCAGGTCGGCGCACTCACCCAGCTCTATGCCAGCAACTTCAGCCTGCAGCACCTGTCGCTTGGCGACAGCCTGACATTATTGGGGTTCTCCGCCTATCTGGGGTGGCTGGGGGCGTGGTTCTCGGTATCGCAGCACCTGTGGCAGATTGAGCCGCGCTGAATTTAAGGATACAAATCCTCCGCGCCTGGCGCAAAATACGCTGCCGATATCCGATGCCAGACCAGGTATCCGGCAAAACATGAGTTGCAATGCAAATAAAACCAACAAGCATGCAAGGGGAGAACCATGGCATACATGGAATGGACGCGGGAACTGGAGTCGGGTATTCCAGTCATCGATACTCAGCATATGCGGATTGTCGAATTCATCAACGAACTGGACGATGCCTGTCGAACCGGCAATATCGACGAGACCAATCACGTGATGGAGGGATTGCTGAACTACACCATCACGCATTTTGAATTCGAAGAGAGCCTGCAGGAAAAGGCCGGATATCCATACCTCAAGGCGCATCGGCGTATCCATGAGATTTTCATGAAGAAGATCGCCGACATCCGGGGGCGTGCCTCCCGCGGCGAGAATGTCGCGCCAGAGCTGTTGAACCTGCTGAAAGGCTGGCTGACCAGCCATATCAAAGGCGAAGATCGCGACTATATCGAATCGGTAAAAGTCATCACCGACAGCAGCGATGCGGAAGTTTCCAGCTGGCTGAACTCGACCCTGAAGAAAATTTTCGGCTGAGCCGGTTCGGCCACGAGCATGGCCGAACCGGCTTCGCGGCGCAGGCTGGACGGACGCCCGTTGTTTGCCGTTATCGCTTCAATTGCGAGGTATCTATGCGCACAGCCCTGGGAACTCGCGACGGACTGGTCGGCGTTGCCGCATCGGCCAGCGTATTCTTTTCCAGCACTGCCATGAATGCTGCCCGGCCTTCGTACAGCATCGATTTCAGACGGCATGTCGGGCTGATCACGCAATTGTCCGTCGCCGGATTGAAACACTCCAGCAGATCCATGTCGGGTTCCGTTTTCCTGACCACATCGCTCAACTGGATCGCCTCGGCGGAGCGCGCCAGCCTGATCCCGCCGTTCTTGCCCCGGGTGGTGGCGATGAAGCCATGTATGCCCAGGCTATGCACCACCTTGACCAGGTGATTGCGCGAGATGTCGTAGTGCTCGGCAATCTCGGTGATCGTCGCCGTCTGCTCCGGTTTCGTCGCCAGGTACAAGAGCACGCGCAGGGAATAATCGGTGTACAGGGTCAGTCTCACAATATCAATTTCCTATCTGCATGATTCACGCTTGACAAAAAAGAACACCACCCGATAAGATGCATTTGGAATACATTTTATCGCAATTTACGCCGGACGCAGGCCGGAATGTCAAATAAACGTAAAAAATGTATCCCTGTTTCATATGGCTTGGCAATCTGTGTCGGCATTTTATTGGTTGGATTAAGTTAGGAACTCAAAAGGAGAGAGAGCATGAGCAGTCTGTACGAGAAAATCGGTGGGGATGGTGCAGTTAACGCAGCAGTGGACATTTTCTATCGCAAGGTGCTGAAAGACGACCGCATCAAACATTTCTTTGACGGCGTCGACATGGACAAGCAGGCCGCCAAGCAAAAGGCCTTCCTCACCATGGCTTTTGGCGGTCCGCACAACTACACCGGAGAAGACATGAGAAAAGGGCATGCACACCTGGTCAAGAACGGGTTGAACGACTCGCATTTTAATGCCGTGATGGAAAATCTGGGGGCAACACTGAAGGAACTCAATGTGCCAGCCGACCTGATCGCCCAGGCAGCGGCCATCGCCGAAAGCACCCGCAACGACGTTCTCGGCAAATAAGCAGGAATCACATCATGCCCAGCATTACTTATGGGGGGCAGTCATATCTGTGTCGCGCACAGGAATCGGTGCTCGACTGCATGACTGCCCATGGTGTGACCATACCGTCATCCTGCCACTCCGGGCTCTGTCAGACCTGCCTCATGCAGGCCGTCAGGGGAAGCGTCCCCGCCGCCGCACAAGCCGGTCTGAAAGACACCCTGGCAGCACAGAATTATTTCCTCGCCTGCTCCTGCTACCCCGAAGCGGATATCGAAGTGGCACTGCCGAGTACAGGCGCGGGAAAGTTATCCGCCACCGTGACTGCGATCCGCCCGCTTAATGCGGACATCGTCTGCCTGCAACTACAGACGGACGCAAAGCTGAAATACAGGGCGGGGCAATTCATCAACCTGTACAAAGATGCCTTCACGGCGCGCTCCTATTCACTGGCAAGCGTACCCGGCATCGACGAAAATCTCCAGCTCCATATCAGGAAAGTCCCCGATGGACTGGTCAGCCAATGGATTCATCAGACTTTGAACGTTGGCGACAGCATCGACATATCCGAAGCGACCGGGGATTGTTTCTACACCGGGGACAATCCCGAGCAGAATCTGCTGCTCATCGGCACAGGTTCGGGATTGGCCCCGCTGTATGGGATCATCCGCGATGCGCTTGCTCAAGGTCACCGTGGAACGATCAGGCTTTACCACGGCAGCGAAACGGTGGAGTTGCTCTACCTCGCAGAAGAGTTGCGATCACTGTCGCAGCAACATCGCAATTTTGTCTATACACCCTGCATCTCCGGCAACCTGGTTCCATCAGGATATGCCCCCGGCATGGTGGCCGATGTGGCATTGCGGGAGAATCCAGACCTTTCCGGCTGGCGTGTATTCCTGTGCGGACACCCGGCGATGGTGGAAAGCGCCAGGAAACTGGCATTCTTCGCCGGCGCATCCATGCGGGATATCTATGCCGACCCGTTCAAGAGCGCGCCGCAAAACAATGCGGCAGGAAGCACTCCCGCAGCGACCCGGAATATGACAATTGACGCAGATTTAACGCTCGGCGCGCAGGCCAGCCATGCAGTCGCATGATAGAGCCTTGCGGCAGCGCAAATACACCAGCGGGGCCTCCCCTTTTGCACGACTTTAAGTTACTCTTCGCTTCCGGTTACGGCTGGCTCCGTACTTCTCGAATTTGACAGGAAAGGTTAGAAATGGACTCCAAGATACGCACTCTCATCATCGCCATCATCGCTTCGGTCGCTTTGTGGCTGCTCGGCGGATTCGTGTTCGGCAAGTCGATCGGAATGATATTCGTGATCGTGGGTATCACGCTTGTGGGGTTGGCTGCAGGCAGCATCATGGATTCCCCGGAGCCCACACAAAAGAAAACCTCCTGATCCTCTGTCGCGACCGCGGATAGTTTTCACCATCAAGCATGAGGCTATCCGCCGCCCGCACGCAGATTTAATCCGGCACCCCACACTGCCCTGAAGCCGGCCACCATCTTCACCTTGCTCCCTCTAGCGTTCCTGCTGCAGGTGCTTGTTCAATTCCGCCAGATCCTGAATCACATCCCGTGAAGCGCGGGCGTACTCGTTCTTCAGCAACGCATCCGAGCCAGCCAGATCCCTTTCCTGCACTTTCTTGACCACCGAGCCCGCCACAAAGTGGAAGTTGGCATGATCCGAACGCAGTTTATGGAAACCATCGTCGTCATGGAAATAATTCAGTGCCGGCCCGTGTATCCATTTCCCCAGCACACATTGATCGTCGCGACAGATCACCATGGGATCGAGTTGTTCACTGGATGTCCCGTCCAGATAACTCTGTAAGCGCCCTTTCCATTTCATGTGTGCCTCTATGCATTCGGCTATATCAATCTCGGAGCGAATGCTGCGGCGAATGTTCGCTGTCTTTTCCTCATCGTGTGCATCGTGCCCAAACAATCTCGAAAAAAAACCCATGCTTTTTTCCTCCATTTGTCGTTAACACCAAAACACAAACCACTTCCGTGAAGCGGTTTTACAGCCAGGCCGCCAGATGAGTCAATCCTTACTTAAAGTCTTGCCGCTCCTTTTTTGCCGCGATGGTTGTGGACAGCCAGGCACTAACGCCCCGCCACCATCATGTTTTCGATCAATATCGAACCGCATTGGCGCGATCCCTGCACCAGCAAATCGTTACCGACGGCGGCGATCTGCCGGTACATGTCCTTGAGATTGCCGGCGATGGTGATTTCCTCCACCGGATACTGGATTTCGCCGTGCTCAACCCAGAAGCCGGCAGCACCCCGCGAATAGTCGCCCGTGACCGGATTGACGCCATGCCCAAGCAGTTCGGTAACCAGCAGGCCGCGCTGCATCATGCGCAACATGCCGTTCAGGTCCCGTTCTCCGGGGCGCAGGATGAGATTGTGCGTGCCTCCGGCATTGCCGGTGCTCCGCATGCCGAGTTTGCGCGCAGAGTAGCTGCCGAGAAAGTAGCCTCGCAGGATACCCTCTTCCACCACGGCACGGCGCCGGGTACGCACCCCTTCGTCGTCGAAGGCGCTGCTCGCCAGGCCGCGCGGGATATCCGGCACATCGTCGATGCGAACGTGCCTGGAAAATACCGGCTTATCCAGTTGATCGAGCAGGAAGGAGGATTTTCGGTACAGGCTCGCCCCGCTCACGGCGCCGACGAAATGGCCGAGCAGACTGGCCGCGACTGGCGCCTCGAACAGAACGGGTACTTGCATGGTATCGAGCTTGCGCGCCTGGAGGCGGCGCACTGTGCGTTCGGCGGCAATACGCCCGATCTCCTCCACTTTCAGAATCTCGCGCGCATCGCGTGCCGAGCCGTACCAGTAATCGCGCTGCATCCCGTCGCCTTTGCCGGCAATCACGGAGCAGCTGACGCTGTGACGCGAACTGGGATAACCGCCGACGAACCCGAGGCTATTCGCCTGCACGAAACATCCTTCGCTGACATTGACGGTAGCGCCTTCGGAATTTTTGATGCGCTTGTCGGTGCGGAACGCGGCCTGCTCGCATTCGCTCGCCAGTTCGATGGCCTGCTCCACATTCAGCCCCCACGGATGATACAGATCCAGATCGGGAAATTCGGTAGCCAGCTGGTCTGCCTCCGGCAGCCCGGCGCAGTCGTCTTCTGCGGTGTAACGCGCAATGTTAAGGGCGGCATCCACCGTGTCGCGCACCGCCTGTTTCGAAAAGTCAGAAGTGCTGGCATTGCCTCGCCGCTGCCCCATATAGACATTGACGCTCACGCCCTTGTCGCGGTTATATTCGATGGTTTCCACCGCCCCCTGCCGCACCGTGACGGTCTGCCCGAAACCTTCCGAGACTTCTGCAGCGCAGGCTGTCGCGCCTTGTTGACGGGCATAGCGGACGATGTCGGAAGCAAGCTGTTGCAGGGTATCGAAGCTGTGTGGAACTTTGGCGTTCATAAAAAATCGGGCGGCTGGTTCATCGGGAAGCGCTATCATATCAATATCCGCAGAACCTTACCGACACCATGAACACGCACCACCACCGCGACGACGAGCTGGAAGAAGAATTACCGCCCAGCAAGACCAAGATCAAGAAGCAGATGCAGGAACTGCAGGATATCGGCAAGACGCTGACGGGCCTGCCCATCGAAAAACTGCGCGAACTCAATTTGCCCGAAAATTTGCTGGAAGCGTTGACCGAATACAAACGCATGACGAAATTCGGCGCGCTCAATCGCCAGCTGCAATACATCGGCCGGCTGATGCGGGATGTCGAGCCGGCGCCCATCCTTGCCAAGCTCGATGCCTGGAACGGCGTATCGCGACAACATACGGCCTGGTTGCACCAGGTCGAACATTGGCGCGATCGTCTGCTGGAACAACCGGAGGCGCTCACCGAATTGCTGGCTGCGCACCCGGAAGCCGACGCCCAGCGCCTGCGCACACTGATCCGCAATGCGCAAAAGGAAAGGGAGGCCGCCAAGCCGCCCAAGAGTTACCGCGAACTATTTCAGGCGCTGCGCGAGATCATTCCCGAACCGGTGTGAAGCAAGCTGCACCATGCAGGAGCCCCCCTGCGGGCCCCGCGGACTTACGCAGCCTTGACCATGTGCGGATGTTTCTCCTCCACGATCCGGTCCAGGATCTGCATCACATTGAGGCTGGCTTCTTCGGCCGCGCTCATCGCATCGATGATCTTGTCCTGCACCGCGGTATCGCGTTCCCACTGCTGATCCAGGAGTGCAACCGCCGCTTTCACGGAATCGTGCACCTTGGCGTGAGGAACTTGCAGCTGTTTGAACGACTGCAACTCGCCGAATACCGACTTTCCTTCGCCTTCATACCACTTGCCGAGACGGCAATCGTGATGATCGACTTCCACCGCTTTCCTGAACTCCTCATGATCCTTCTGGCTGACCAGCACATAGGAGCGCTGCTTGTACACGATGTGATCGACCTTGACCAGCGAGGCAAAACTCAGGTCCTGCGCATAGCGTGCGCCGTTAAGCGTGGTCACCGCCGATTCGTAGAAATGCCCGAATTTCTTTTCCAGCTGCCCGATGACCCCCTGCGACGAGTTGGCAATCTCGCGCATTTCTTCCGACTCCGTCAGCATCTTGGAAGCCTCGCCCTGCAGCATTTGCATGATGCGCCCTATCGACTCGGATGCGCTCTTGGTGTTTTCGGCCAGCTTGCGCACTTCGTCAGCCACCACGGCGAAACCGCGGCCAGCCTCGCCGGCACGCGCCGCTTCGATGGCGGCATTCAGCGCCAGCAGGTTGGTCTGATCGGCGATCGAGTTGATCAGGCCAACCGCCTTGTTGATCTCGGAGCTGCGCGCATTCAACTCGGTGATCGACTCATTGGCATGGTTCACCCGCTCGACGATGCCGGACAAGCGCCGCACCACATCGCTGACCGATGAGCGGCTTTCGTCGGCGTCTTCGCGCGTGCGCCGGGATAGCGTGGCCAGCTGCTCCATCTTGTCGGTGATCACGCGCAAATCCTGCTGGCTCGATACCAGATTCTTCAGCAGGTTATTGGTATTGAGCTCGTGTACGCGGGACAACAGTTGCGTGCGCATCGCATTCAGTTTCTGATCCGCCATCCCTTCCAGCAGGACATTCTGGTTCTCCAGGCCTTTCTTGAAGCCACCGTGCATGCCAGTAGGCAAGGCTTCGCGATAGAACTTGCCTTCCAGATTGGCGCGGAAGCTGGTGCCCTGTTCGCGGAAGAACGTGTTCAATTGATCCAGCATGTCGTTGACGCTCCAGCACAGGACGCTGATCTCGTCCCTGGCTTTGGATATCCCCGTCACGCGGCGGTTGAATCTGCCCTGCGCGACCTCGTCCACCACCTCCTTGAGACTCATCACCGGCGCCAGCCACTGCCGCACCAGCCATTGCCCCCATGCCGACAGGGCCATGCTGATCAACAGGAACGCGACCATAAAGATATCCACGCCATGCAGGGCAAAGCTGGTCAGGATGATGGCCAGCGCGATCGCAGAGAACGACCATAGCAGCAGGGAGAACTTAAATTGCAAGGACGAGTTCTTCATAGCTGAGCCCTTTCTCTTTCAATAGATCGACCAGTATCTTGGTTGAAGCGGCGATGGCATTGGCCGGTCCTGCCTTTTTTTCGGCTTCCAGCATGGCCGCATAGAGCCCGCTTACCGTCTGCACCCCGCTCTGCTTGGGTTTTCTGCGCACCGAGAAATATCCGGTGATATTGCCTGCCTGATCGAAGACCGGCGTGACATTGGTGAATACCCAATAGAAGCCGCCGTCTTTTGACATGTTTTTCACATAGGCAAAGCATTCTTCGCGATTCTGTATCTTGTCCCATAGCAGCTTGAATACCCCGCGCGGCATATCCGGATGGCGGATGATGTTATGCTGGGAACCCAGCAATTCGGCTTCGCTATAGCCGGAAAACTCGATGAAGATGCGGTTGCCGTAGGTGATGATCCCCTTCGAATCGGTCATGGAGACAATGAAATCGTCTTCCCGCATGACCCTTTCGACCGAGGTCGGTGTGATATGTCGTTTCATCTCTCCTCCAAAATGCGCATTTGTTTTTTTATGACAGTTATGAGTAGTATCGGCAACTCCCCCGATATGTTTAGCCCCGATTCTAATGGGATACCCCTTCAGGCATAAAGCGGATTAACGACAAATTATGGCTTCTGTTCTCCCGTGCATCACCCTCGAAACCGGCAATAACCCCCGATACAGCATCATCTGGCTGCATGGCCTGGGCGCGGATGGAGAAGATTTCGTACCCATCGCCGAGGAACTGGAGCTCCCGGCCGCGGTACGTTATGTCTTTCCCCACGCCCCTATGCGCCCCGTGACAATCAATGGCGGTTACGTGATGCGTGCCTGGTACGACATCCTGAACGGCGCCGCCACGGCTGAAATTGCGGCCAATATCGGCAGGCAGGAAGACGCCGAGGGCATCCGCGCTTCTCGGCTACTGGTCGAGAGCCTCATTGCCCAGGAGAAACAACGCGGCATCGCGGCGAAGAACATCTACCTGGCAGGATTTTCCCAGGGCGGCGCGGTCGTCCTGCACACGGGATTGCGGCACAACGAACCACTGGGCGGGATACTGGCACTCTCTGCCTATCTGCCGCTGCCGCAGACACTACCTGTCGAAGCGGCCGCCAGCGCCAGACAGACGCCCATCTTCATGGCGCACGGACAGGACGATCCGGTCATTCCCCATGCTTTCGGGCGGGCTTCCGCAGAAGCGCTGCTGCGGCAGGGCTATTCACTGGAATGGCATGACTACCGGATGCCGCACTCGGTTTGCCCAGAGGAGATACGTGATATCGAACGGTGGTTGCGGCAGCGGCTGTCCGCATGAGGGCTATTCTGCGGTGACTTCCTGTTCCATGAGGCGATAACGAGCGAGATCGTAGTCGTCACCGCTTTCGACCAGCGACAGCGGCAGCAGCAAATAGCCCTTGCCGCCTTTCTCCATGTTCAGGCTGCGACTCGGCGAAAAGGTATCCGGCTTCATCAGCAACCATGCCTCGCCGCTGGTATCGGCAGGCCGGTTCAGGTACAGGGCGAGCTGTCCGCCCTCCTCGGCAGCATGCCCCTGCTCGATCAGCGCAACGCCGGATATCTGCGTGCTCATCACCTCCACGCCGATGTGCAGATTGTTGTTCTCGTCCAGACTCAGGCGACGAACGATGCCGGCACCCCAGTGCGGCACATTTTCCGGCTTGCTCCCGATCAGCGAACCGATCTTGATGCCCGCCGCCCGCGCGGCGGGAACGACGCTGCGGAAACCGGTGACGCTGATATCCTCGACATCCCACATCTCTCCGACATCCGGATTGAAGAAATTCAGCCCCGCATCCGCTTTCTCCAGCATATGGAAGAAACCGTTTGCCACCTTCAGGCTGACGTTGATCTTGCGACGTGGATTACGCCGGGTCGGCAATGGCTGGGTGAGACTGTCGATCAGGCGGCGCAACGTTTCGCGCACCATTTCCGCATCGTAGGTGGCCCCGCAGAAGTTGACGTCGTCCGGCACGATCCCTTTCTCCAGCGTCTTGTGCAGGTTGTTGAGCCGCGCCAGCGTCTCGCCCATCACGACGAAGCGCAACGCCGGGTGCAAGGTGGCCTCGTTGGCCATGCGCATTGGCGGTGTGGGCTGGGAGAGGTCGAACACGAACAACGCATTGGCATTGTATTGGTCGTACACCGTCAGATTGGCACCGGCATAGGAGATCAAGCGCTCGGTGATGTGCTCCTGCAAGGGGCTCAGCACACCGGCGCTCACGCCGTACCAGCCCAGCAATGTACAAAATTCCTGTTTCACCGAAGTATTGCCGGGAACCCCTGGGTATAAAGGGACGGCATCGTTCTGGTAACCGTACCGTTCGGCATGGCTGTAGTATTCGGACAGGTGCTGCCACAACGGCGCTTCGACCAGGGCATAACGTGCCGCGGCCATTTTCAGGCGCCCGGTCAGCGCCGCGATGCCGCGAGCCCCCAACGATGCCATCTCGGTCTTGAAGCCGGAAGCGCCGCGTGCGCCGCTGACCAGACGTGTCAGCACATCGTGATGGGCCAGCTCGCTCTGGGTATAGAAATTATTCAGCACGGTCCACAAGCGGTTCTCCTGGAACCTGGAGAGCGGCTGTACGGTGAAGTAATCGCGCAACAGCTTGCGCACATAGGGTTGCGCCGCATCGTCGAGCATGCGCAGCACGGCAAACTCGTGATCCAGACGGAAATCCTCGGCCAGTTCGACAGCGGTCTCTATCCAGCCGGTCAATTCCTGTACGGCGTTCTGCGCATCGTTCTTCGGTATCTCTTCCAGCACCTGCTGCGCCGTCTTGATGTCCGCCAGAGGATGATCCGATTTCTTGCCAAAAATACCCAACATCACGACTCCCAGCATTTGCGCACTTCGCATGGGTCATAATATAAGCATAAATCAATGACCTTGACCATATGTCGATCGGCCTATAACCCCGTATAACCATCATGATACCGCTGCTGCGACACGATCTTTCATTCCCGCCCGTCACCCAGGCACTGCGTTCGCCCAACGGATTGCTGGCGGCGGGCGGCGACCTGTCCCCGATGCGCCTGCTGGAAGCCTATCGCCACGGCATCTTTCCCTGGTTCAACGCGGACGAACCCATCCTGTGGTGGAGCCCGGATCCGCGCATGGTGCTGTTTCCGGGCCATTTCAGCATCTCGCACTCGCTGCGCAAGAAATTGCGCAAAGGGATTTACGAAGTGCGCACCGACACCGCCTTCGAGCAGGTCATGCGCGCCTGCGCCGCGCCGCGCCAGGGCGCACATGGCACCTGGATTCACGAAGAGATGATCGCCGCCTACGCCGAACTGCACCGCATGGGCTATGCGCACTCGGTTGAAACCTGGATGGAAGGGGAACTTGCCGGCGGCCTATACGGCATCGCGATCGGCAGGATGTTCTACGGCGAATCCATGTTCAGCCGCAAGACTGACGCTTCCAAGATCGCGCTCGCCCACCTGTGCGCGCAACTCGGCCGCTGGGAATTCGGCATGATCGATTGCCAGATGAACACGCCGCACCTGGCATCGCTGGGGGCACGCGAGATACCCCGCAAGGAGTTTATCGCCCGGCTGCAAGACTTGATAAACTATCCCCCTGTACCTGTCTGGCGTTTCGACGACGATCTTTTCTCATGAGCCTGCTCAACGACATCCCGATCTCCGCACTGCATCTCTACCTGACTGCGCCTTACCCGTGCAGTTATCTGGATGGCCTGGAAGCGCGTTCGCAGGTGGCAACCCCCAGCTTCCTCATCTCCACGCCAGTCTATTCGGAACTGGTGCGCCATGGCTTCCGCCGCAGCGGCACCTTCACCTATCGCCCGCGCTGCGACACCTGCCGTCAGTGCGTTCCGGTACGCGTGGCGGTGGACGAGTTCAAGCCGACGCGCTCGCAACGCCGCAGCCATAAACAGCACAACAACCTGAATGTCACCCTGCATGCCCTGAAAGACAAGGCGGAATATTTCGAGCTGTATCGCCGCTATCAGGAAGCGCGCCACCGCGACGGCGGCATGGACGACGACAGCCCCGAGCAGTATCGCAACTTCCTGCTGCAGAGCCACGTCGATACCATGCTGGTGGAGTTCCGCGAAGGCACCGTGCTGCGCATGGTGAGTGTGGTCGATGTGTTGCAGGACGGGCTGTCTGCGGTCTACACCTTCTACGATCCCGATGTCGCGCACAGCAGTTACGGCACGTTCAATGTGCTGTGGCAGATCGAGCTGTGCCGCAAGCTGCAACTGCCCTTCCTCTATCTCGGTTACTGGATCGCGGACAGCCGGAAGATGGCATACAAGGCCAACTTCCAGCCGCTGTACGGTTTATATGACGGCACATGGCAGCGGATCCTGCCCAAAGACCCGTCATGCTGAACCGGCTGGCCGCTTTCGTCATCGCCGTGCTGCTCCTGCCGCCGAGCGCGCTGACCATCGCCGGAATGGAGTGGGATGCACCGGCCCCTGTCGAGGGATCCGTCTGGCTGCCCGCCTTGTTCAGCATGCTTGCCGTCATCGCCTTTTGCATCCTGCTGGACGCCCTCATCTTCCATCGTACCAGGCACAGCCTGCTGCGCTCCCAGCACGGTTACCTGCTCTGGAGCAGTCTGGCAGGTGCGCTCACCGGCACGCTGTTCGCCTACCTGAACCTGTTCGCCGCAACCTGGGCCACCCCGGCCGGCTCGCCGGCGCAAGCATTGCTGCTCGCCGCGCTTTGCGGCCTGATCCTGCTGCCAGCGGTATTGATCGCACGCCTGTGGCTGGCCGGATTGCCGGGCCTGGTGCGTCTGAGCGCACGCAGAATCGCATGCCCGGCTTTGCCGCCCGAACCTGCCGCAAAACTCCTGCTGCTGGCCGCATTGGCGGGGCTGAGCGGCGGCACGATCTGGCCCGGCCATTTGGCGTGGCTGTTCTGGCCATCCCCGCTGCTGTTGCTCGCCGCACTGCAATTGCTATGGCATGAGAGCACCGTCTTCTCGGGCCTGGTGCATGGCAACTGGAGCCGCGTCCTGCTCGGCGCACTCGCCGGCATCCTGGCCGGCGGCGTCGCGCTGGCGAGCTATCGCCTGGGCGGAGGGACGATCTATCTCAGCGTGAACATCTGGCAACTGATTGCCGGCATGGCGGTATCCGGATTGCTCTGCCTGCAGATCGGCGACATCGTCGCCGAGCACTGGCGCGGCAGGAAGCGCGCCGAACCGATCAAGAAAAAGCCCTTCCCTGTTCCCATCGTCACCAAGAAAGAGCCCTAGATGTTCCAACTGCTCCGCCCCGCCCTGTTCGCATTCGACCCCGAGACCGCACACCATGCCACGCTCGATGCCCTGAGGGCCGCACATTGCCTGGGCACCCTGCCCCTGGTGGTCAGGCGTCCCGTGGACGATCCGCGCGTCGTGATGGGGCTGACCTTCCCCAACCCGGTCGGCTTGGCCGCGGGGCTGGACAAGAACGGCGGCTACATCGACCCGCTCGCCGCGCTCGGCTTCGGCTTCATCGAGATTGGCACCGTGACGCCGCGCCCGCAACCCGGCAACCCGAAGCCGCGCCTGTTCCGTCTGCCGCAGGCGCAGGGCATCATCAACCGCATGGGCTTCAACAACGACGGCGTGGACAGGCTGGTCGAAAACGTCAGGCAAGCGAAGTTCAAGGGCATCCTCGGCATCAACATCGGCAAGAACGCCGACACGCCGATCGAAAAAGCGGCGGAAGACTACCTGATCGGCCTGCGCAAGGTGTATGCACATGCCAGCTATGTCGCCATCAACATCTCCTCGCCCAACACCAAAAACCTGCGCCAATTGCAAGGCGGCGACGAACTGGATGCACTGCTCGGGCAGTTAAAGGCTGAACAGGAAAAGCTGGCGCAACAGCATGGCAAATATGTGCCGCTGGCGGTAAAGATCGCCCCCGATCTGGACAGCGACCAGATCAGGCAGATCGCCGCGCTGCTCGTCAAGCATCGCATCGACGGCGTGATCGCCACCAACACCACGTTGTCGCGCGCAGGGGTGGAGAACCTGCCGCACGGCAACGAGGCCGGCGGTCTGAGCGGCGCGCCGGTGCGCGAGAAATCAACCGCCGTCATCCGCCAGCTCGCCGCCGAACTGCAGGGCGCACTGCCCATCATCGGCGTGGGCGGTATATTGAACGGCGCCGATGCGGTGGAGAAAATGCAGGCCGGGGCAGCGCTAGTGCAGATGTACAGCGGCATGATCTACCGCGGCTGGGAACTGGTATCCGAATGTGCGGCGGCGATAAAGGAAAAGCGGACTTAGCGCCCTCTCACATTACCGCCAACCGATATCCTACCCCCACTTCGGTCAGCAGATAACGCGGACGCGCCGGATCCTGTTCCAGCTTGTGGCGCAACGTACCCATGTAGATGCGCAGATAATGAGCGCGCTCGACGTAGTTCGGACCCCATACCTCCTTTAGCAGCAGCTGGTGCGTGAGCACCTTGCCCGCATGCTTGACCAGTACGGTCAGCAGCCGGTATTCGATGGGCGTCAGGTGCACTTCGGCACCGTCGACTGTCACCTTGCGATACAGCATATCCACGTGCAGGCCGCCCACCGTGAACACGCCTTCCTCGCCGCCATTGGCTGCCGAAGCGGCCTGTCGCAATGCCACGCGCATGCGCGCCAGCAGTTCGCCGACGCCGAACGGTTTGACCAGATAATCGTTGGCGCCAGCATCCAGCGCGGAGATTTTGTCGCCCTCCTGGGAGCGCGCCGACAGGATGATGATGGGCACGGAGGACCAGGTGCGTACCCCCTTGATCAACTCGACGCCGTCCATATCCGGCAGGCCGAGATCAAGAATGATGAGATCTGGTTTGTGCGTTGCCGCATCGCTCAGCCCCTGTTTGCCGGTCTGCGCCTCGACCACCTGATAACCTTCCGAGACCAGCGTGGTACGCAGAAAACGGCGTATCTGCGCCTCATCCTCGACAACAATGATGGTGGCAGCGTTAGGCATGGTCAGGCATTTTCTTCATGTTCAATCGACGGCGGTTCGCTCAGGGGCAGAGTGAAATGGAATGCGGCACCACCGGTGGACAGATTCTCCGCCCAAATGCGCCCGCCGTGGGCTTCGATGATGGAACGGCAAATGGACAGCCCCAGCCCGGCTCCGCCCTGATTGCCTTCGCTCGCGACACGATGGAATTTTTCGAAGATGAGCTTCTCTTCGCCTTCGGGTATACCCCCCCCGCGATCGGAGACGGTTACCGTCAATTCCCCTGCCGCTGCCGTTGCACCGATCTCTATCGGCGTGCCGGGTGGCGTGTACTTCACGGCATTGTCCAACAGGTTGGCGAACACCCGCTCGATCAGCAGGCTGTCGATCTCGACCAGCGGCAGGTCATGCGTCAAACGCACCGAGACGGTGTGGTTGGCCAAGCGCTGGTTCATGCCGGCCAGCGCAGCGCCCACCACTTCTTCCAGCGGCTGCCATTGCCGATTCAGCACGATGGCGCCTGCCTGCAATCGCGCCATGTCCAGCAGGTTATTGGCGAGGCTGGCCATGCGCGTCGCCTCGTCGTAGATGGCCTGCCCCAGTTCTCGCCGTGCAACGTCGTCCAGCCGTTCGCTGTCGCGCACCAAGCTGCTGGAAGCACCGACGATGGCAGCCAGCGGCGTGCGCAGGTCGTGCGAGATGGCCGACAGCAGCGAATTGCGCAGCTGTTCCGTTTCGATCTTCAGTTGCGCACTTTGCGCTTCCGCCGCCAGCCGCACGCGTTCCAGCGCCAGCGCGATCTGGCTCACAAAGGTCTCCAGCAGTCTCTGCTGTTCGGGTAAAGCCAGCCGCGCCGAATTCAAGGGGAGCAGCACCAGTACGCCCAGCACTTCTGCCGAAGCCCGCAATGGCAGGTAAATCATGTCTCCGCCAGGCAGCGTATCGGTTCCTGCACCAGCCATCTGCCCATGATCATAGACCCACTGTGCCACGCTCAGGTCGCTGCCATGGCAGGACTCAGCCAGCCCTTCCTCGTCTGGATAGAGCAGGCGACCACCTGCATCAGGCAACAACACTACAACCTGGGTCTCGAACACATCGGCCACATGCCTCACCGCCACCCGCACGATATTCTCCTGGCCACGCGTGGCCGCCAGTTCACGGCTCATCGCATACAGCGAGGCGCTGCGTCGCTCGCGCATGCTGGCCACCCGCGCCTGGTGCTTGATGCTCACCGTCATGCTGCTGATGACCAGTGCAACCAGCAGCATGACGCCGAAGGTAATCAGGTATTGGCTGTCCGAGACGGCAAAGCTGAAGCGCGGCGGTACAAAAAAGAAATCGAACAGCACCACCCCCAGGAACGAGGTGAGCAAGGATGGTCCGCGCCCATAGCGTGCCGCGACCACCACCACGCCCAGCAGATAGACCATGATCAGGTTGGCCAGATCGAAATGGTTGTACATCGGCCAGGCGGCCGCAGTACAGATTGCCGAGACCACCGCCGCCCACAGATACTCGATGCGCCACCTGAACAAGGGCTTCTGCTCTTCCGCGGCCAGCCCGAGATAGAGCCGGCTGCGCGAAAAATAGGGGTTCTCGCGCAACTGCGACAAGGCATCGGACTCCTTGCCCACCACGTGGATATCGATATCGCTGGCCTGACGCACGATGGTGTCCACCAATGAACCGTGCAACCAGCGGCGCAAGCCGGCATAAGTCGGCTTGCCCAGCACGATGCGGGTGGCATTGCGCGCGCGCGCATAGGCGATCACCTCGTCGGACAACCTGTGGCCGTTCAGCGTGACGGTCTCGGCCCCCAGCTCTTCCGCCAGTTTCAGCGTACGCAGGATGGCGTCGCGCTGCGCGCGCGAAAGGTGCTGCAGCTTCGCGGTTTCGATATAGACGACGATCCACTCCGCCTTGAGCAACTGCGACAGGCGATAGGCAGCGCGCACCAGGTTCTCCGCATTGCCGCCAGGCCCGATGCAGACCAGCATGCGTTCCTTGACCTGCCACACGTTCTGGATGGCGTGGTCGTCGCGATAATCGCGCATCTGTGCGTCGACGCGGTCCGCCGTGCGGCGCAGGGCCAATTCGCGCAGCGCGATGAGGTTGCCCTTGCGAAAGAAATTCTGTGCCGCACGCTCGGCCTGCTGCGGCAGATAGACCTTGCCTTCCTTCAAACGCTGCAACAGTTCGTCCGGCGGCAGGTCGATCAGCTCGATCTCGTCCGCACCTTCAAGCACCGCATCGGGCACCGTCTCCCACACCGGGATGCCGGTGATCTGCGATACCACATCGTTGAGGCTCTCGATGTGCTGAACGTTGATCGCGGTATAGACGTCGACACCAGCCTCCAGCAGTTCATCCACGTCCTGCCAGCGCTTGGGATGGCGCGAACCGGGGGCATTGCTGTGCGCCAGTTCGTCCACCAGAATCAGCGCGGGACGGCGCTTGAGCGCAGCATCCAGATCGAATTCGCGCAGCTGCGCGCCGCGATAATCCACCAGCCTCGGCGCCAACTTTTCCAGCCCTTCCAGCAGCTGTTCGGTCTCCGCCCGCTTGTGCGTCTCCACGTAGCCTGCCACCACATCCAGTCCTTCGGCACGCCGTTCGCGCGCTGCGAGCAGCATGCCGAAAGTCTTGCCCACGCCAGCACTGGCACCGAAGAATATTTTCAGGCGGCCACGATGGCGCTTCGCTTCGGCGCGCTGCACACGCTCGAGCAGCGAGTCGGGGTCGGGTCGTTGAATATCTTCGCTCATGGCATCGGGTGGCAGCGCTGCACCAGCCGTGCAGCCGGCATGCGCGCATTCCTCAAGACGGTTAAGCAGGCCGGTTCGGCCATGGCATGATCAGCCTTCATGAATCCAGTTTACCGCATCTGTTTTTGAACCGTCCCGGAGATGATGTTTGAGTGGTCTCATCTCGCGCAGAGCGGTCTTTCATCGAGCGACGCGGCAAATCGATCATGAGATAAGCCAGACCGATCGGAACGAGAACGGCGAGTACGGCCAAGCCAGGTTCCAGCAATCCGCTCATTTCGGGCAGCAACATACTATTCATCGCTTTGTCGATGGAGTCATGGCGGCCGTCACCCTTTGCGCAGGGCATCCAATGCCAGATTGAGCTCCAGCACGTTCACGCGCGGCTCGCCCAAGATGCCGAACTGGCGCCCTTCGGTGTGTACCGCCACCAGCTTGCGCACGGCATCGGGAGCAATGCCGCGCAGCCGCGCCACGCGGACAAGCTGGTACTCCGCCGCGGCCGGGCTGATGTGCGGATCGAGCCCGCTGGCGGAGGCGGTCACCAGGTCGACCGGCACCGGCGCAGTATTGCCGGGATCGGCATCGCGCAATGCCTGTACGCGGGTCTTCACCGTATCCAGCAGGGCCGGGTTGGTCGGCCCGAGGTTGGAGCCGCCGGAAGCCGACGCGTTGTCGGGCATCGGTCCGGTCGCCGACGGGCGGCCCCAGAAATATTTCGGGTCGGAGAACGACTGACCGATCAGGCTGGAGCCAACCGGCTTGCCATCCTTTACGATCAGGCTACCGTTGGCTTTGACGGGCATGGTGGCCTGCGCAATGCCGGTGACGAGCAGCGGATAGGCGATGCCGGTCAGCAGTGACAGCAGCACGAAACTGACGAGGGCGGTACGAAATTCCTTGAACATGATGTTTCCTTTCTCAAGCGAGATGCAAGCCGACCAGCAGCATGTCGATCAGCTTGATGCCGACGAACGGGACGACGATGCCGCCCAACCCATAAACCAGCAGGTTGTCGCGCAGCAGAACGTTGGCCCCGATGGCGCGGTACTTCACGCCTTTCAGCGCCAGCGGCACCAGCGCGATGATGATCAGCGCGTTGAAGATCACCGCCGACAGGATGGCGCTGGCCGGTGTGGCCAGATGCATCACGTTCAGCGCGCCCAGTGCCGGATAGGTGGTGGCGAACGCAGCCGGGATGATGGCGAAGTATTTCGCCACGTCGTTGGCGATGCTGAAGGTGGTCAACGAACCGCGCGTCATCAGCATCTGCTTGCCGGTCTCGACAATCTCGATCAGCTTGGTCGGGTTGGAGTCGAGATCCACCATGTTGCCCGCTTCCTTGGCGGCCTGCGTGCCGGTGTTCATCGCCACCGCCACGTCGGCCTGCGCCAGCGCGGGCGCGTCGTTGGTGCCGTCGCCGGTCATCGCCACCAGACGGCCCTGCGCCTGATGTTCGCGGATGAGTTTCAGCTTGGCTTCCGGCGTCGCCTCGGCAAGGAAATCGTCCACGCCGGCCTCGGCCGCGATGGCTGCGGCGGTGAGGCGGTTGTCGCCGGTGATCATGATGGTCTTGATCCCCATGCGGCGCAGTTCGGCGAAGCGTTCCTTGATGCCGCCCTTCACCACGTCCTTGAGTTCAATGACACCCATCACCTTGGTGCCGTCGGCCACCACCAGCGGTGTGCTGCCGCGGCGCGAGACGCTGTCGACGATAATGTTCACTTCCTGCGGGAAATTGCCGCCCAGGCCAATGACGTGATTGCGAATGGCGTCGGCGGCGCCCTTGCGGATCTGGCGGGCTGCCACACCGCCGTGTGCCGGGATATTCACGCCGCTCATGCGCGTCTGGGCGCTGAACGGAACAAAGGTCGCTTCCATTTCGTGGATGTTGCGCTCGCGCAGACCGAACCTCTCTTTGGCCAGCACGACAATGCTGCGCCCTTCCGGCGTCTCGTCGGCCAATGACGCGATCTGCGCCGCATCGGCCAGTTCCGCCTCGGTCACGCCCGAGGCATGCAGGAAATTGCTGGCCTGGCGATTGCCCAATGTGATCGTGCCGGTCTTGTCCAGCAGCAGCACATCGACATCGCCCGCCGCTTCCACCGCGCGCCCCGATGTGGCGATCACGTTCTTCTGCAGCATGCGTCCCATGCCGGCCACGCCGATGGCAGAGAGCAGGCCGCCGATAGTGGTGGGAATGAGGCAAACCAGCAGCGCCACCAGCACGGTGATGCTGACCGGCTGGCCCACCCCGGCCGTTGCCACGCTGTACAGCGAGAACGGGAGCAAAGTGACGATCACGAACAGGAAGATCAGCGTCATCGCCACCAGCAGGATGGTCAGCGCGATCTCGTTGGGCGTCTTCTGGCGTTTGGCCCCTTCGACCATTGCGATCATGCGGTCGAGGAAGGTCTCGCCAGGGTTGGTGGTGATGCGTACCACCAACCAGTCGGACAGCACGCGCGTGCCGCCGGTCACCGAGGAGAAATCGCCGCCGGATTCGCGGATTACGGGCGCGGACTCCCCGGTGATGGCGCTCTCGTCCACCGAGGCCACGCCCTCGATCACCGTACCGTCGCCGGGAATAAACTCTCCCGCCTCGACCAGCACAACCATGTCTTTGCGCAGCTCATCGCCTTCCACCAGCTGCCATGTGGCGCCGTAACGCGGCTCGTGCAGCTTCTTGGCCCAGACCGCCTTTTTCATGCCGCGCATGGCGGCAGCCTGCGCGCGGCTGCGCCCCTCCGCCACGGCTTCGGCAAAATTGGCAAACAGCACGGTGAACCACAGCCACAGCGTGATGGCGAGGATGAAGCCCGTCGGCGCTTCGCCGAGGCCGAACAACGCCTGAAAGAACAGCGCCGTGGTCAGCACGCTGCCGACCCAGACCACGAACATCACCGGATTCCTCATCTGCTGGACGGGGCTCAGTTTCCTGAACGAATCCAGCACAGCCTGCTGAACGATGTCGCGCTCGAACAATGAAAACGAAACAGTTTTGCTTGTCATGCGAATCTCCTTAATGAACACCGGTCATGTTCAGGTGTTCGATCACCGGCCCCAGCGCCAGCGCCGGCACAAAGTTCAGCGCGCCCACCAGCAGCACGGTGCCGATCAGCAGCCACACGAACAGCGGCGTATGCGTCGCCATGCTGCCCACGCTGACGGGAATGCGTTTCTTCGCGGCCAGCGAACCGGCCAAGGCCAGCACCGGGATGATCAGCCAGAAGCGGCCGAACCAGACGGCGAAGCCGAGCGCACTGTTGTAGAACGGCGTGTTGGCGGAAAGACCGGCAAACGCGCTGCCGTTGTTGCCCACCGCGGACGAGAAGGCATACAGCACTTCGCTGAAGCCATGCGCACCAGGATTGAAGATGCCGCTCTTGCCGACATCCAGCATCACGGCCACCGCCGTGCCGCCAAGGATAATCAGTGGCGGGATCAGGATCACCAGCGAGGCCATCTTGATGTCGTAGGCCTCGATCTTCTTGCCCAGGTATTCCGGCGTGCGGCCGATCATCAGCCCGGCCAGGAACACCGCGATCACGGCATACACCAGCATGCCGTACAGGCCGGATCCGACACCGCCGAAAACCACCTCGCCCAGCTGGATCTGTGCCAGCGGCACCAAGCCACCCAGCGGCGTGAACGAATCGTGCATCGCGTTCACCGCGCCGCAGGACGCGGCGGTGGTAATGGTGGCAAACAGGGCGGAGTTGACGATGCCGAAACGTGCCTCCTTGCCTTCCATGTTGCCGCCGGACTGTGTGGCGGAAATGGACTGATCGACACCCAGCGCATTGAACGCTGGATTGCCGTTCAGCTCCGCATATTCGACCACAGCGAGGAAGCCGGCAAAGAGGATGGTCATGGAGATCAGGATCGCCCAGCCCTGGCGCGTGTCGCCGACCATGCTGCCGAAGGTGTAGCAGAGCCCTGCCGGGATCAGGAAGATCGCCAGCATGGACAGGAAATTGGCGAACGGCGTGGGATTCTCGAACGGGTGAGCCGAGTTGGCATTGAAGAAACCGCCGCCGTTGGTGCCGAGCTGCTTGATTGCCTCCTGCGAGGCGACCGGCCCCATGGCGATGACCTGCTCATGCGTCGTGACCTTCTCGGTCACGGGGTTGCCGGCCGCATCCTTCAGCGGGTTGCCTGATGCATCCGCTTTGGGATTGTCATAAGTGGTCGCTTCCAGCGTCGTCACAGCCTGGTAGGCGGACAGGTTCTGGATCGCGCCTTGACCAACCAGCACCAGCGCCAGGATGACAGACAGCGGCAACAGGATGTAGATCGTGCTGCGCGTCATATCGACCCAGAAATTACCGATGGTCTCCACCGTATGCCGCGCGAAGCCGCGGATCAGCGCGATGGCGACGGCCATGCCGGTGGCGGCGGAGAAAAAGTTTTGCACCGTCAGTCCCGCCATCTGCGTGAAATAGCTCATGGTGGTTTCGCCGGCATAGCCCTGCCAGTTGGTGTTGGTAACAAAGCTCAGCGCGGTGTTGAACGACGAGTCGGGCGTGACCGCCCCCATGCCTTGCGGATTCAGCGGCAGCATGCCCTGCAGGCGTTGCAGCAGGTACACCGCCAGCACGCCCAGCAGGCTGAACCACAACATGGCCAGCGCATAGCGCGTCCAGCGCATCTCCTGCTTATCGATGCCGCACACGCGATAGAACAGGTCTTCTGCCGGTTGCAGCCAGCGCACGAACGACGGCAGTTCGCCTTCGTAAATGCGCCGCATGTAAATGCCCAGCGGCCTGGTCAGCGCCAGCAGCACGCCCAGATAGATGACGATCTGAAGAATGCCGTTGATCATGAGAACAACTCCGGTTTGAGCAACGCGATCACGAGATAGACCATCAGCAGGATGGCCACGATGGCGCCGACGATGTAGAAAGTCATGATTTGCCTCCCAGCTTTTCCAGGCCGTGCACAAACAGTACGCTCAGGCCGAAGAAGGCAAGGATCAACAGCAGATAGAGCCAGTCCATTTCATTTACTCCTTGTGTATATTGACACGTCGGGCATGGTAGGAAACGGCAGGTCAAAACGGTATATAGATGGATTTCCCCGGTATATAAATGTCATAAAGATTTCTGATGTGGCGGCCGTTGCGGATTGTATTAATGGGTATTCGAAGCTAAAGTGCCGCACGGACTTTTCCTGCAGGAAACCCGGATGAGAAACGCCTTCACACGGCGCATAACAAGATATTCAGCTTACGGCCGGCAACGGCCGCAAACCGGATGGGAGTCCGCAACATGAATCAACCAAACAAAGCTTCCAATGGCGCGCTGGCGCTGGCCGCGCTCGGCGTGGTCTACGGCGACATCGGCACCAGCCCGCTCTATGCCTTCAAGGAAGCATTCACCGGCGCGCACGCACTGGCCCCCACCGAACCCAATGTGCTGGCGACGTTGTCCGCATTGTTCTGGGCGATGATGCTGATCATCTCGATCAAATATGTGTGGATCATGCTCAAATTCGACAACGACGGCGAAGGCGGCGTG
>JAJZUH010000008.1 GCA_021847165.1 Pseudomonadota bacterium | reverse complement strand
CGTGAAACACGTTGCGCGCGATGTGATAGGTCGCGCCGTGCGCGCTATCCACCACGATCTTGAGACCGCGCAGGTTCATGTCCGCCGGGAATGTGCTCTTGCAGAACTCGATGTAGCGCCCGACCGCGTCATCGATGCGTTTGGCCTTGCCCAGGCCTTCCGACGGGTTGGTCAGCATCGGGTTGTCCAGCTCGGCCTCGATGGCCGCCTCGACCTCGTCCGGCAATTTGGTGCCGCTGCCGGAAAAGAACTTGATACCGTTGTCGTCGAACGGGTTGTGCGAAGCGGAGATGACAACGCCGGCCTGCAGGCGCAATGCACGTGTCAGGTAGGCCACTGCCGGAGTCGGTATCGGACCCGCCAGATAGACGTCGATGCCCGCAGCGATGAGTCCGGCTTCCAGTGCCGATTCCAGCATATAGCCGGAGATGCGCGTGTCCTTGCCAATCAGCACTGCCGGACGCTCGCCCTGAGAATGCTCGGCCTTCGCCAGCACCTTGCCTGCCGCGTAGCCCAGGTTCATCACGAATTGCGGCGTGATGGGATGCACGCCCACGCGTCCGCGCACGCCGTCGGTGCCGAAATATTTTCTGCTCATCGTTCGCCCTCTTTCACTGCATGCCAAATCTTCAATGCATCTACCGTCTCGCGTACATCATGTACGCGCACGATGGCAGCCCCTCGTTGCACTGCCAGCAACGCCGCAGCCACACTCGCCGCCAGGCGCTCGTTCACTTCGCGTCCGGTGATCGCACCCAGCATGGATTTGCGCGACAATCCTGCCAGCAGAGGCACGCCGAGCGCCGCGAATCCGGACAGCCCCCGCAACAGGGCCAGATTATGCGCCAGCGTCTTGCCAAAACCAAAACCCGGATCGACCACGATACGTTCGCTCGGCACACCTGCCGCCTGCAGCAGCGCAACGCGTTCGCGCAGAAAGGCATGCACCTCCGCCACGACATCCGCATAATGCGGCTGTTGCTGCATGTTCTGCGGCTCGCCTTGCTTGTGCATCAGGCACACTGCAGCATCGCTTCCGGCCAGCGTCTCGAGCGCCCCTTCCGCCTGCAAGGCATTCACATCGTTGACCAGACTGGCTCCCGCCGCCAGTGCAGCCCGCATCACGCCGGTTTTGCAGGTATCGATGGAGATCGGCACTGGAATGCCCTGCAACCCTTCGATCACGGGCAGCACGCGATCCAGTTCCTGCTGTTCGCTCACCATGCCCGCCCCCGGCCGGGTGGACTCGCCACCGACATCCAGCATATCGGCCCCATCTTCAACCAGCCGTTGCGCATGTGCGATGGCGGCATCGACCGATGCGTGACGCCCGCCGTCGGAAAACGAGTCGGGAGTGACATTGACGATGCCCATTACCAGAGGGCGCGAAAGATCGAACTGGAAGTTTTTGCAGCGAAGCATAAAGAACGGGGGCGAAAGCCCCCGTGGTCTGGTTACACGCCTTCGGCGTGTTGATTGGTCGCCGGTGCCGTAGGAGTTTCATCCTTTGGCGGCTCGGCCGCCTTGTTGCTCTGGCTTGGCTTAGGGGGACGCGGTGCATTGCCGGCCATGATGTCGTCGATCTGATCGGCATCGATGGTCTCCCACTCCAGCAGTGCCTTGGTCATGGCTTCGATCTTGTCGCGGTTCGCCTCGATCAGGCTGCGCGCAAGCGTATATTGCTGGTCGATGATGCGACGTATCTCCGCATCCACCTTCTGCATGGTCGCCTCGGAGATGTTCTTGTGCGTGGTCACCGAGCGGCCCAGAAACACCTCGCCCTCGTTTTCCGCATATACCATCGTTCCCAGCGCTTCGGACATGCCCCACTGGGTAACCATCTTGCGCGCCATGTCGGTGGCGCGCTCGAAGTCGTTGGAGGCGCCCGTAGTCATCTGGTTCATGAACAGCTCTTCTGCGATACGTCCGCCGAACAACACCGCGATGGTGGACAGCAGGCGCACCTTGTCCATGCTGTATCGATCTTCCGACGGCAGTTGCATGGTCAGCCCCAGCGCCCGTCCGCGCGGGATGATGGTGACCTTGTGCACCGGATCCGTTTTGGGCATCAGCTTGGCCACCACGGCATGACCGGACTCGTGATATGCCGTGTTGCGGCGCTCTTCTTCCGGCATGATCACCGATTTCCGCTCGGCGCCCATCATGATCTTGTCCTTGGCCGATTCGAAATCGTCCATCTCGACAAACCGCTTGCTGCGGCGTGCGGCGAACAGGGCAGCCTCGTTCACCAGGTTGGCAAGGTCGGCGCCCGACATGCCAGGCGTGCCGCGCGCCAGGATATCGGCCTTCACGTCCGAAGCCACCGGCACTTTGCGCATGTGCACCATCAGGATCTGCTCGCGGCCGCGAATGTCCGGCAGCGGCACCACGACCTGGCGGTCGAAACGGCCGGGGCGCAACAGCGCGGGATCAAGCACATCGGGACGGTTGGTGGCTGCAATGACGATCACGCCGCTTGCGCCTTCAAAGCCATCCATTTCCACCAGCAAGGCGTTCAGCGTCTGTTCGCGCTCGTCGTTGCCGCCGCCCAGACCCGCACCGCGCTGACGACCCACCGCATCGATCTCGTCGATGAACACGATGCAGGGCGACTGCTTCTTGGCCTGCTCGAACATGTCTCGTACACGCGCGGCACCGACACCGACGAACATCTCGACGAAATCGGAACCCGAAATGGAAAAGAAAGGCACTTTGGCTTCGCCCGCGATGGCCTTGGCCAGCAAGGTCTTGCCGGTACCCGGGCTACCCACCATCAGCACGCCGCGCGGAATTCGGCCGCCCAGATTCTGGAACTTGGAGGGGTCGCGCAGGAAATCGACCAGTTCGGAAACTTCTTCCTTGGCCTCGTCGCAGCCGGCTACATCGGCGAACGTCACGCGTTCCTTGGCATCATCCAGCATGCGCGCCTTGCTCTTGCCGAACGAGAATGCGCCGCCGCCCTTGCCGCCCTGCATCTGGCGCATGAAGAACACCCATACGCCGATCAGCAGCAGCATGGGGAACCATGACACGAAGATGTTCATCAGGAAGGACTGTTCCTCTTCCGGCTTGGCTTCGATCTTCACGCCGTTCTTCAGCAAATCGGAGACCAGCCAGAGATCGCTGGGGGCATAGCTGGTGATGCGTTTTCCATCGGTGGTGGTCGCCTTGAGCGCCCGGCCTTCGATGGTGACCTTTTCGATGTGACCCGCTTTCACTTCCTCGAGGAACTGCGAATAATCCAGCTGCGCCTGTGCAGTCGACTGCTGGCGCGCATTGAATTGATTGAAGACGGTCATCAGCACCAGGGCCACGACCAGCCAGATTCCTACACTTTTGAATAGATTATTCACACATGCTCCTCATGAGCGGCAATACGAAGTTGCATTAGACACCGTCCGGGGTTATTACTCAAGCTTCCCCAACCCCACCAGATACTGTTCGCTGCTGCGGTCGCGCGAGGCTTTTGGCTTGCGCACCACCACCTTGGCGAAGTGGCTGCGCATCAATTTCAGATAATCCTCGAAACCGACACCCTGGAACACCTTGACCAGGAAGGCCCCACCCGGCGCCAGATGGTTGACAGCGAAATCCAGCGCCAGTTCAGCCAGATGCATGGCACGGGCCTGATCTGCGGAACTCACGCCGCTGATATTGGGCGCCATGTCCGAAATTACAAGGCCGATCCTGCGCCCTTCCAGCTTTTCTTCGAGTTGGGCCAGAACGGCGTCCTCACGGAAGTCGCCCTGGATGAACTCCACCCGCGGTAGCGGATGCAGCGGCAGCAGGTCCAGCGCGATGATGCGTCCCTGCGGTCCCAGCTTGCCGGCCACCACCTGGCACCAGCCGCCCGGCGTGGCCCCCAAGTCCACCACCACCATACCCGGCTTGATCAGATGGTCTTTTTCGTCAATCTCCAGCAGCTTGTAGGCGGCGCGCGAACGGTAGCCGTCTTTCTGTGCCTGCTGCACATAGGGATCGCTCACATGCTCGCGCATCCATTGTTTGCTGGTTTTGGAAGCCTTCATCGTTTAGAATCCGCGCCTTAAATCAAGAAGGTCAATATGTTGAATCTTTCCGTATCACAACGCCTCGAACTCAAGGGGCGCGCCCATGCACTCAAACCCATCGTCATCATCGGCAACGCCGGGTTGACACCTGCCGTGCTGGATGAAATAGAGCGCAGCCTGAAGAGCCACGACTTGCTGAAGATCCGCGTAATGAATGACGACCGCGAGGTGCGCGAATCCATGCTGCAGGAGATTTGCGAGGTGCTGAAAGCCGGTCCCGTGCAGCATATCGGCAAGATGCTGGTGGTGTACCGGCCGCTGCAGACCCCCATCGCCAAAACGCCCAAACGCCCGAAAGGCAAGCAGCTCACCAAAAAGCAGCTCGCCAGCCGCAGCTAGATATACTGCACATCGACGACTTCGTACTCGCGTATCCCGCCCGGCGCCTGCACTTCGGCAATATCGCCGCTGACCTTGCCGATCAGTGCGCGCGCGATGGGCGAACCGATCGATATCTTGCGTTGCTTGATGTCAGCTTCGTCTTCCCCCACGATCTGATAAGTCACCACATCGCCGTTGTTGGTGTCTTCCAGGATCACCGTCGAGCCGAACACGCAGCGTCCATCGGCATTGAGCGTCTTGGGATCGATCACCTGCGCGCTGCCCAGCTTGAATTCCAGCTCGACGATACGCCCCTCGATAAAGGACTGGCGCTCCTTGGCTGCCTCATATTCGGCGTTCTCCGACAGGTCGCCCTGCGCACGCGCTTCCGAAATGGCGTTGATGACCGATGGCCGGTCCACCGTCTTCAGGCGGTGCAACTCCTGGCGCAACAACTCCGCGCCGTTCACTGTCAATGGAACCTTGCTCATGCTGCCCTTCCCCTCTTTTATTTTTCCAGGCGACGATGCAGGGACTGCACGTCGTAGACCTGCAACTCAGCCAGATGCTGCATGCCCAGGCAGGCAGCGCGCGCACCGGCAAGCGTCGTATAGTATGTCACTCGGCCTTGCAGTGCGGCATGACGGATCGAGTACGAGTCACGCATCACCGAAGGTTTGCTGTCCACCGTGTTGACGATGAGATTGACTTCACCGTTCTTGATCATATCCACGATATGCGGGCGCCCTTCGGCGACCTTGTTCACGATGCTCACTTCCACACCGGCGGCGGCGATGACCGAGCCGGTCCCGCGCGTCGCCAGGATGGTGAAGCCCAGCCGTTTCAGGGCACGTGCCACCTCCACCGCGCCTGCCTTGTCTTCCTCGCGCACGCTGATGAACACCTTGCCGCTCTTCGGCAGCTTCACGCTGGCCGCCAGTTGCGACTTGACGAACGCCTCTGCGAAAGTTTCGCCCACGCCCATCACTTCGCCGGTGGATTTCATCTCGGGGCCGAGGATGGTATCGACACCGGGGAACTTGATGAACGGGAACACCGCTTCTTTCACCGAGTAATACGGCGGGATGATTTCCTTGCTCACGCCCTGCGCGGCCAGCGTCTGGCCGGCCATGCAGCGCGCGGCGATCTTCGCCAGCGGCACGCCGGTTGCCTTGGACACATACGGCACGGTGCGCGATGCGCGCGGGTTCACTTCCAGCACATACACGGTCTCGCCCTGGATGGCGAACTGCACGTTCATCAATCCGACGACATTGAGCGACTTGGCCATCGCCACGGTCTGGCGGCGCAATTCGTCCTGCAGCCTGGCGGACAGCGAGTATGGCGGCAGCGAACACGCCGAGTCGCCGGAGTGCACGCCAGCCTGCTCGATGTGTTCCATGATGCCGCCGATGATGACCTGCTTGCCGTCGGACACCGCATCCACGTCCACCTCGATCGCATCATTCAGGAAGCGGTCGAGCAGGATAGGCATGCGCTCCGGGTAGGTCTTGGACATCTCCTCGGCTTCGCGCATGTAGCGCTCGAGATCGGGTTGCGCATGGATGATCTCCATCGCGCGGCCACCCAGCACGTTGGAGGGACGCATCACCAATGGGTAGCCGATCTCGGCTGCGCCGGCGACCGCATCGGCCACATTGCTGGCCGTACGGTTGGGCGGCTGCTTCAGGTCCAGCTCGCGCAACATCGCCTGGAAGCGCGCGCGGTCTTCCGCCATGTCGATCATGTCCGGCGTAGTACCGATGATCGGCACGCCATTCCTGGCCAGGCCGTGCGCCAGCTTCAGCGGCGTCTGGCCGCCGTACTGCACGATCACGCCGACAGGTTTCTCCACCGCCACCACTTCCAGCACGTCCTCCAGCGTCAGCGGCTCGAAGTACAAACGGTCGGAGGTGTCGTAGTCGGTGGAAACCGTCTCGGGGTTGCAGTTGAGCATGATGGTTTCGTAACCATCCTCGCGCATCGCCAGCGCGGCATGCACGCAGCAATAATCGAATTCGATGCCCTGGCCGATGCGGTTCGGCCCGCCGCCCAGCACCATGATCTTCTTCTTGTCGGAAGGCTGCGATTCGCATTCTTCCTCGTAGGTCGAATACATGTAGGCGGTGTTGGTGGCGAATTCGGCAGCGCAGGTATCCACGCGCTTGAACACCGGACGCACGCCCTTTGCATGACGGTAGGCGCGCAATGCAGCGTCATCCGTACCCAGCAACTTGGCCAGACGCGCATCGGCAAAACCGCTACGCTTCAGGATGCGCAATTCGTCGGCAGACAGGCTTTCCAGGGTGCGGCCGGCCAATGCCTGCTCCTGACGGATCAGGTCGGCAATCTGCACCAGGAACCACGGGTCGATCTTGCTGACGTTGAATACCTCTTCCACGCTCATGCCGAGGCGGAAGGCATCGCCCACCGCCCAGATGCGGTCCGGGCCGGGATTGCCGAGTTCGGACACGAGGACTTCGCGCTCGCGGTACTTGCTATCCAGGCCGTTCACGCCGACTTCCAGACCGCGCAGGGCTTTCTGGAACGACTCCTGGAAGGTGCGGCCGATGGCCATCACCTCCCCCACCGACTTCATCTGCGTGGTCAGGCGATCGTTGGCCTGCGGGAATTTCTCGAAGGCGAAACGCGGGATCTTGGTGACCACGTAATCGATGGTCGGCTCGAACGAGGCCGGGGTCGCGCCGCCGGTGATGTCGTTCTTCAGCTCGTCCAGCGTATAGCCCACGGCCAGCTTGGCTGCGACCTTGGCAATCGGGAATCCGGTGGCCTTGGAGGCCAGCGCAGAAGAACGCGACACGCGCGGATTCATCTCGATCACCACCATGCGCCCGTCTTGCGGGTTGATGGAAAACTGCACGTTGGAACCGCCGGTCTCCACGCCGATCTCGCGCAGCACTGCCAGCGAGGCGTCGCGCATGATCTGGTACTCCTTGTCGGTCAGCGTCTGCGCCGGCGCGACGGTGATGGAATCGCCGGTATGCACGCCCATCGGGTCGAGGTTCTCGATGGAGCAGATGATGATGCAGTTGTCGTTGCGGTCGCGCACGACTTCCATCTCGTATTCCTTCCAGCCGAGCAGCGATTCCTCGATCAGCAGTTCGCGCGTGGGCGAGGCTTCCAGGCCGCGCTCGCAGATTTCGACGAATTCTTCACGGTTGTAGGCGATGCCGCCGCCGCTGCCGCCCATGGTGAAGGACGGGCGAATGATGGTGGGGAAGCCCATCATCTGCTGCACCTGCAGCGCTTCCTCCATACTGTGCGCGATGGCGGAGCGTGCCGAAGCCAGCCCGATGCGCGTCATTGCCTGCTTGAATTTCTCGCGGTCTTCCGCCATGTCGATGGCGTCGCGCGAGGCGCCGATCATCTCGACCTTGTATTTTTCCAGCACGCCGTGTTTGGCCAGGTCGAGCGCGCAGTTCAGCGCGGTCTGCCCGCCCATGGTCGGCAGGATCGCGTCGGGCTTCTCCTTGGCGATGATCTTCTCCACCATCTGCCAGGTGATCGGTTCGATGTAGGTCGCATCCGCCATGTTCGGGTCGGTCATGATGGTGGCGGGATTCGAGTTCACCAGGATGACGCGGTATCCCTCCTCCTTCAGCGCCTTGCAGGCCTGCGCGCCGGAATAGTCGAATTCGCACGCCTGGCCGATGACGATGGGGCCGGCGCCGATAATGAGAATGGATTTCAGGTCGTTTCTTTTAGGCATAATCTTTTAGCCGCTGGGTTCACAGAGAACACAGGGCAGAGCGCTGATGCCCTGCGATCCCTGTGTTCTCTGTGGCTTAGGTTTTATTTTTCTCCATCATTCCAACGAATTTGTCGAATAACGGTGCCACGTCGTGCGGACCGGGGCTCGCTTCGGGGTGCCCCTGGAAACAGAACGCCGGCTTGTCGGTCAATTCGAAGCCTTGCAGCGTGCCATCGAACAGCGAAACGTGGGTCACACGCGTGTTCTTCGGCAGCGTCGCCGCGTCCACGGCGAAACCGTGGTTCTGGCTGGTGATCATCACGCGCCCGGTCTGCGTGTCCTGCACCGGGTGGTTGGCGCCACGGTGTCCGAACTTCATCTTCACTGTCTTTGCGCCCGCCGCCAAGCCCATGATCTGGTGGCCCAGGCAAATGCCATACAAGGGAATGCCAACCTCAAGGAATTTCTTCGTTGCATTGATCGCGTAATCGCATGGCTCGGGATCGCCGGGACCGTTGGACAGGAACACGCCATCCGGCTTCATCGCCAGCACATCGGCGGCGCCGGTCTTGGCCGGCACCACGGTGATGCGGCAACCGCGCTCGGTGAGCATGCGCAGGATGTTGCGCTTCACGCCGAAGTCGTACGCCACCACATGGAATTTCGATTCGGCGGCATCGCGGTAACCGACACCCAGCTCCCACTCGCGCTGCTTCCATTCGTAGGGTTGGTCGCAACTGACCACTTGCGCCAGGTCCATGCCGGCCAGGCCGGCAAAACCGCGCGCCGCTTTCAGCGCCGCCTCGATATCGTCGCCGGTGGCGATGCAGCCGTTCTGCGCCCCCTTGGTGCGCAGGATGCGCGTCAGCTTGCGCGTATCGATGCCGGCGATGGCGACCACGTTGTTGGCCTTGAGGTATTCCGGAAGAGACTGCGTGCTGCGGAAGTTGCTCACCATCATGGACAGGTCGCGGATGATCAGGCCGCTGGCAAACACCTGGCGCGATTCCACGTCTTCCGGGTTGCAGCCAACGTTGCCGATGTGCGGATAGGTCAGCGTGACGATCTGCCTGCAATAAGACGGATCGGTGAGGATTTCCTGATAGCCGGTGATGGAGGTGTTGAACACCACCTCGCCGACGCTGCTGCCGGAGGCACCGATGGCAGTACCGCGAAACACTGTCCCATCGGCTAAAACTAGAATGGCAGGACTTGTTTGCGGCACCGGATGCTCCCTCGAACTGGACATAAAGAAGCGGGACGAACCGTGGTTCATCCCGCTTTTGGATTGCCGCGCATTATAGCCGAAACCGGCTATCCCATCAAATGGGCCGTGCTCAGGCCCGCCACAACGTCCATGCGCCGATGACGATAAAACCGGCTCCGGCAAAATAGTGCAAATACTTCTCGCCGACATGGCTGGCAAGCAAGCTTCCGGCCATCACGCCAATACCGGAAGCGGCGACCAGCGCCAACGAGGCGCCCAGGAAGACGGTCCATTTCCCCGCCTCTTTATCCGAGGCAAACAGCATGGTGGCGAGCTGCGTCTTGTCGCCCATCTCGGCAATGAAAACGGAGGCAAAAACGGTGGCGAATATTTTCCAGTCCATGCGGCGCCTACAGTATCCTCGGTGTGGGCACACCCAGGTGGAAGCCCTGTGCGTAGTTCACCCCCATCTCTTGCAGCGCCTTCATGACCTCTTGCGATTCAACGAATTCCGCCACCATCATCATGCCCAGATCGCGGCACATGCAGCTCAGGTTCTTCACCAGCGCGTGATCGATCCTGGAAACCAGGATGTTGCGAACAAAATCCCCATCCAGCTTGACGAACTCGAAATGCAGCTCGCGCAAATAGTGGAAGGAGTTGTAGCCGCTGCCGAAATCGTCCAGGGCGAATGAAAAGCCGCTGCGGCGCAGTTCCGTCAGAAATTTGCGCATATGGGTCATGTCGCCGATGGCATCGCGCTCCAGCAGTTCGAACACGATGCTCTGCGGCGGGATGCCCAGCTCCTGGCACAGCTTGTCGGCGAACCCCAGCACGCCCCGCCCCTGTATCTCCTGCGACGACAGATTGATGAACAGCTTGCGCGGGACGCCGTTGCCGGCGATGTGCGCCTTCAGGGTCTCCAGCGATTTCTGGATCATCACGCGATCCAGCTCGCGCCCCATGCCGTATTTTTCGATGGTCTCGATGAAGGCACCGGCAGAAATGGTTTCGCCGTTCGGTTCGACCAGCCGCGCCAGCGCTTCATAGGCAAAGATCTCCCCGCTCTTGCAATCCAGGATGGGCTGGAAGTAGGGCTGGATATGCCCGTTGCGCAAGGCCTCGCGCAGCTTTTCGGCATGGTCGCGCACATGGCGCCCCGTCTGGATCTTGTCCTCGACCTGCTCCACCGAACATACGCTGTCCTTGCCGATGGACTTGGCGCGATACAAGCCGATATCCACCCCCGCCATCAGGTCGGAGATATTCTGCGCATCCTTGGGATAGGCGATCAGACCGATCGACGTGGTGATATGGAAAGTCTTGCCGTTGGGCGCTTCGAACTTGTGGTCGCGCAAGACCATCCGCAATTTTTCCGCCACCTCGCGCGCTCCGTCCTGGCTGGTCTCGGTGAGGATGATGGCGAATTCGTCGCCGCCGATACGCGTGGTGAGGTCGCCCTTGCGCATGGTACCGCGCACTATTTCGGATACCGCGCGCAGGGTGGCGTCGCCGCACGGATGGCCATAGGTATCGTTGATATCCTTGAAATCGTCCAGATCCAGCATCAGGATGGAAAATTCGTGCCGGTGCCGCTCCGAACGATCGATCTCGTATTCCAGCATCTCGTTGAAATGACGGCGGTTGTGCAAACCGGTCAGCGGATCGTGCGTGGAGTAATACTCCAGTTCGGCAAGCGTCTTGCTCAACGCCTTGCTGGAGCCGACCACCATGACCATCACGGCGAGGATGGAACGAATGACGCTGGCTTCCTGGGCGGTCAGCTTCTGCAGCGAGCCGTATGCCACGCCCAGCACGCCCGCCAGATTGAGCGTGTCGAGTTCCGGCACGCGCACGGTAATGAGGTCGATATCGTTCAGCGAATCCACCTTGGCATGCGCCGGTATCTCGAACTCCTCGGTGTCGATCAGCGTGTCTTCCGGCAAGCCCAGCTTGGCCAGCATCTCGCGCACGAGCCTGCCGCGTACCGACTCTTTCACCTCGTGCGAATAGTCCCCCAGGAAATACAGGTAGAGCGACAAGCCGTGCTCTTCGGCAAAGGCGATGAAGAAGAAATTGAACGGGAAAATGGAATGAAAGCTGGACAGGATCTCTTGCACGAACAAGCGCCACTGCGACACCTTCTCGTGCGAAATGATGATATTTTCCAGCACATGGCTCTGCCGTTCCAGCAGGTCCTTCTCCACCAGCGTGCCGGCAAGATTCTCCACTGTCCTGTTGAAGTCGAGCATGACCCGACGCAGGTGCTCGTCATTCACATCCCATTGCCGCCGCCGCTCCCCCAGCAGCAGTTCCAGCGTCTTGTCCAGCCGCCCGGCCAGCGCCATGTCGTTGCGCAGACGCGACTGGATCGCATCGCGGTCCGCCTGGCTGATGTCGATCTTGTCCAGCAACTGGATGCTTTGCGCATGTCCTGCATTGATTTCGGCATTGACGTCGTGCACCAGCGCGCCGACGTTTTCCGCGAACAGCTGGGTGCGCGTCTGGTTTTCGATCAGCGAAGCGAAACGCTCCAGCACCTGCTGGCGCATCCCTTCCAGATTCTGGGGCACCACGGTAAAGATGGGCAGCATGGTCAGACCTGCCCGTCACCGGTCATCAAGTCGACGCCGCATTGCAGCTCCTTGAACCAGGACAGGAATTCCTTCACCGCCTTGCCGCGATAAATGGGACCGTGCTGCGGCGCGATCATGTCGATATCCAGCCGGGAGACGCGTTCCACCCAGATGCGGGCTGCCCGGTTGGAACACATGTAGCGGCGGTGAAAACCCTCGATGTAACGGAGATGCCCGGCAAAATCGTCCACGAACACATAATCCTTGTCCATCGGCAGCATGGCTGCACCGATATCGCCACTGAACAATATCTTCGATACCGGATCGTATACGTTGATCTGTCCTTCGGAATGCAGGAAATGCGCGGGAACCAGCTTCAGTTCAAACCCGGGGCCGACTTCCCAATCCATGCCCCGATCCGGCACGCCCACGAAGCGGCTCATGCCCTTGATGCCATAGTGGGGCAGGAAACGCAGCCATATCTCGGAAACATAGACCGGCGCCCCGGTCAGTTCGAGCCAGGTCGCCAGCCCGCCGACGATGTCCGGATCCTGGTGCGAAAGCACGATCCCCTTGAGCTGGGTAGGTGAGAGGTAACGCAGCAACTCGGCCAGCACGCGCGGCATCACGCCGAATCCGCCCGGATCCAGCATTACCCCGGCATCTCCATGCTGGACCAGGTACTGGTTTGAACGCACGCCCGCCTCTTCCCCCGGCTCGCTCTCGTTCAACAGGATGAAATTGTGACCCTCGCTACCGAACAGCACGATGTTGCGCATACTTCCCCCTATTTGAATGCCGCGTATGTTCGCGGTCTATTTCGAACCCATTACATCCTCATGCAACCCATCCCCGATCCGTTCCTCGTGTGCCACAACCCCTTATCGCCGGGCTTTGCGGGCCGGGCAGAATTACCCGCCCAGCGCCATGCCGCATCGTTTGCAGAACTTGTCCGCCTCATCGCAGCTCGCACCGCAACCGGGGCAAGTGCGATCCGGCTCGTTCGATTTGCGCTCGGTGAACAATGCGGTCAGCGATGCCGACTGATTCAGCACGGCCATGACCAGCCAGCCCGCGCACCCCAGGATGCCGACAATGAACGTCCAGTTGTAGATATTGTGCAGCGCGGCATCCATCACCGGCTTGAGCAGCAGGAGCAAGACCGAGTAGGCCAGCGCAACGGCGACCAGGCTCACCGCCGGCAGAATCAGGTGCTGCATGAACGACCATTTCCCTTCATGCTGCTGCACGGCGATGGTGGCACGCTGTCCGAGCACCCAGAACGCCGCCAGTGCCATGCCATACCCAAGAAACTCCACGATGTGGGACGCATTGAGCTTGCCGCCTATCGTGGTCTTCACAAACAATTCCATATTGCCGAGCGCGGTTGCCAGGACCAGCGACAGTACGATGACGGCCACATAACGCCCCACCCAGTCCCAGCCAGCGGCCGGCAGATTTTTCTTCTCCATGGCGACTCCTTTATTTCAGATCAAGTACGTCCTGCATGTCGTACAGGCCGGCGCGGTTCGCCTTGAGGAAACGCGCCGCACGCAGGGCACCCAGCGCGAAGGTGGCGCGGCTGCTCGCTTTATGGGTGATCTCGATGCGCTCGCCGATGCCCGCATACAGCACGGTGTGGTCGCCGACGATATCTCCGCCGCGTACGGTGGCGAACCCGATCGTGGAGGGATCGCGCTCCCCGGTGACGCCCTCGCGGCCATACACCGCACATTTTTCAAGGTCGCGCCCCAATGTCCTGGCGATCACCTCCCCCATGCCCAGCGCCGTGCCGGAGGGCGCATCGACCTTATGCCGATGGTGCGCCTCGATGACCTCGATGTCATAGCCATTGGCCAGTACGCGCGAGGCGGTCTCCAGCAACTTGAATACCAGATTCACGCCGACGCTCATGTTGGGCGCGAACACGATGCCGATATCCTGAGCGGCCGCACCCAGCTGGGCCTTTTGCTGCGCATTCAGGCCGGTGGTGCCGATCACCATATTGACGCCGTATCTGCGGCAGATCTCCAGATGGCGCAGCGTGCCTTCGGGGCGGGTGAAGTCGATCAGCACATCGGCCCCCTGCAGTACCTGCTCGGCATCTGCCGTGATCGTGACTCCGGACGTACCGCCAAGCACCGCAGCATCCTGCTTCAGCAGTGCACTGCCACCATGCTCCAGTGCGGCATGCAGCGACAGATCGTCGGCCTGCGCCACGCATTCCAGCAGCACCTTGCCCATGCGCCCGCCGCTACCGGCGATGGCAACCTTAATCTTTCCCATGGTCGATCTCCTTCTTGGCCGCATCGGAAGGTTCCAGTGGAGTGACATCGTCGATGCGCGTCAGCAAGTCCTTGTCGAAATACAGGGTCAAGCGCTGTTTTTCCTTCACCTCTCCCCCCTGCCTGAGGCTGTAGTAATAATCCCAGCGATTGGCATGATAGACATCGGTGATCAGCGGGGCGCCGAGCAGCGCCTTCACCTGCGACTGGGTCATGCCGAGCTTGAGCTTGGCGCGCATCTCCTGGGTGATGAGATTGCCCTGCCGTATTTCGACCTTGTAGGGTGTCAGCCTGGGCAGGGACCCCGAGCTGCACGAGACCAGCAGCACGGAAACGAGAACGATATGGATACGCATTTGGGCTCTTATTTCGATCTGGCTTACATATTAGAGGGCGGCATGATACCTCAAGCAGGAGCCCCGAGAAGCTCGGCCGCATGCTTGCGCGTGGTTTCCGTGATCTTTACCCCGCCCAGCATGCGCGCGATCTCTTCGATGCGCTCCGGCCCGCTCAATACACGGATGCTGCTCAACGTCTTCCCGGCATGCGCCGCCTTGCTCACTTGCCATTGCGCATCGGCCTGGGCCGCCACCTGCGGCAGATGCGTGACGCACATGACCTGGTGCCGCTTGCCCAGCTGCTTCAGCAAGGCGCCGACGATCTCCGCCACACGCCCGCCGATGCCGCTGTCCACCTCGTCGAAGATCAAGGTCGGCACGGTCGCCGCACGACTGGCGGCGACCTGGATCGCCAGGCTGATGCGCGACAGCTCGCCGCCCGACGCAACCTTGGCCAGGCTGCGCAAAGGCGTGCCCTGGTTGGCCGCCACCTGGAACTCCACCATTTCCAGCCCCTGCGCATTGCCTTCGTTCAACGGCAACAAGGCCACGGAGAACTGCCCGCCCTGCATCGCCAGCGTTTGCATGGCGGCAGTGATCTCCGCGGACAGGGTTTGCGCTGCCGCGATGCGCGCCTCGCTCAGTTTCGCCGCCACACGAAGGTAGTGGTTGCGTGCAGCCTCGTCCTGCCCGGCCAGTTCGGCCAGGTCCGCGCTGCCGCCGAGTTCGTCCAGGCGCGCCACGATCTTCGTCAGCGCCTCCGGCAATTGCTCCGCCGGTACGCGGTATTTACGCGCGGCCTCGACCACGTCGGCCATGCGCTGCTCCTGCTGCTGCAGGCGCTGCGGGTCGGCATCCAGCTTTTGCTGGTAATGGCGCAACGCATACACCGCTTCCTGCAGTTCGTTTTGCGCGCTTTCCAGCATGGTCAGCGTGTCCTGCAGCGCGGCATCGAATTCCAGCCCGCCGCGCAGGCGCGCAGTCAGCGCATTCAGCTGGGCCAGGCAGGCCGTATCCGATTCCGACAGCACTTCCACGCCGAACTGCGCCGTCTCCAGCAGGCTCGCCGCGTGCGACAGGCGCGCATGGTCCGCCTGCAGTGCCTCCCATTCAGCGACGGTGAAATTCAGCGTTTCCAGTTCGCGCCGCTGGAACGACAGCAGTTCGCGCTCGGCCGCAACCGCTTCGGCGTTCTGCTCCAGCAGCAGACGGCGGCGATGCAATGCCTGCCATGCCTTGAAAGCGGCCGCGACTTCCTCGGCCTGCCTGCCCAGCCCCGCGTGGCTGTCCAGCAGGTCGCGCTGCGCCTCGGCGCGCAGCAGGGATTGGTGCGCATGCTGGCCGTGGATATCCAGCAGCATCTCGCCCGCTTCGCGCAATTGCTGCAGCGTGGCACTGCGCCCGTTGATGAAGCCGCGCGATCGTCCGGCGGCATCCAGCGTGCGGCGCAACAGGCACGAACCTTCGTCGCCTTCCAGCTCCTGTTCGCGCAGCCAGGCCTGCAATGGCGGCATGCCGGACACATCGAACTCCGCAGCGATCTCGGCGCGTTCGCACCCGGCCCGCACCATGCCCGCATCGCCCCGCTCCCCCAGCGCCAGCGATAACGCATCGATGAGGATGGATTTTCCTGCCCCGGTCTCGCCGGTCAGCGCCGTGAAACCGGCCGGGAAATCGAGTTCGAGCGTGTCAACAATGACGAAGTCGCGGATGATGAGATGGTTGAGCATTTATAACGTCTGGTTCCAGAGCAGTTTTTCGCGCAGCGTGCGGTAATAGCTGTGCCCTACCGGGTGCAGCAGATGGACGGGCTCGATGTAACGCGATACCACCACCTGGTCGTGGCAGTTGAGATCGAAGTGCGTATGCCCGTCAAAGCGCACGCGCGCATCGGTCGCCCGGTGCATAGATATCTTCAGCACCGACTCGCTCTTCAATACGATCGGGCGGTTGCTCAGGGTGTGCGGCGCGACCGGCACCAGCGCGATGAGGTCGAGCGATGGATGCAGGATGGGGCCGCCGGCAGACAGCGCATACGCGGTAGAGCCGGTCGGTGTGGTCACGATCAGGCCGTCGGCACGCTGGTTGTACAGGTATTCGTCGTCGATGCGCACTTCGCATTCCAGCATGCTGCTGTTGTTGCCGCGATGTATGACCACATCGTTGAAGGCGAGCGAATCGAACATGTGCTTCTCCTCGCGCATGACGGAGGCGCTCAGCAGCATGCGTTTCTCGGTGACGAATTCGCCGCGCAGCATGCCGGATATGGTGCGCTGCATGGTGTCGATGGAGATATCGGTCAGGAATCCCAGGCGCCCCTGGTTGACCCCGACCAGCGGGATGCCGAACGGCGCCAGCGTGCGCGCGACGTCGAGCAGGGTCCCGTCGCCGCCCAGCACGATCGCCAGATCGACCTTGCCGTTCATTTCAGCCAGCGCCAGCACCCCGTAGGAATGATGCCCGATATGCTCCGCGGTCAGGCTGTCCACCAGCACGTTCAACCCCATGTGCGCCAGGAAATCGGCCAGCTTGAGCAAAGGCTCGGCGATCTGCGGCGATTTGTATTTGCCGATCAGCGCGATGTTCTGGAATTGGGATTTCATGATGGCGGATTAAACCATAGGCGCGATTTAATGACAAAGCAGCAATGGTAGAATACGCGCCATGTTGAACGACCGCGCACAGATATTGCTCAAGACCCTGGTGGAACGCTACATCAGCGACGGCCAGCCGGTCGGCTCGCGTGCCTTGCAGCAGTTCTCCGGCCTGGAAGTCAGTCCGGCCACCATCCGCAACGTGATGGCCGACCTGGAGACGATGGGCCTGGTCACCAGCCCGCATACCTCCGCCGGTCGCGTCCCCACGGCATTGGGTTACCGCCTGTTCATCGACAAGCTGATGGTGGTGCAGCCGCTGTCCGAGGCTCGCGTGCAGCAGCTGGAAAGCCAGTTGCAACCGAACAACCCGACCCGCCTGCTCACCCAGGCCTCCAACCTGCTCTCCGACCTCACCCGCTTCGCCGGCGTCGTTGCCACCCCCAGGCGCGCCAGCATCACCGTGCGCCAGATCGAATTCCTGCGCCTGTCCGAAAAGCGCGTGCTGCTGATCATCGTAATGCCCGACGGCGAGGTGGAAAACCGCGTGCTGGTGACGCACAAGGATTACAGCCAGGCGCAGCTCACCGAAGCCGGCAACTTCCTCAGCCAGCACTATGCCGACCTCGCCTTCGGCGACATCCACCAGCGGGTGCAGAACGAACTGCGCCAGCTGCAGCACGACATGACCGCGCTGATGAGCGCAGCGATGGCTGCCAGCGACGAGGCCATCGCGCGCAAGAGCGAGGATTACGTGATCAGCGGCGAACGCAACCTGCTGCATATCAACGACCTTGCCGCCAACATGAACCAGTTGCGCAACCTGTTCAATGTGTTCGAAAAAAAGACCGAATTGCTGCAATTGCTGGATGCGGGCCGCCATGCACAGGGAGTCCATATATTCGTCGGCAACGAATCGGGCCTGGCCGGCCTGAACGAATGCAGCGTGGTGAGCGCCCCCTACACGGCCGACGGGCAGATCGTCGGCACGCTCGCGGTGGTCGGCCCCAAGCGCATGGACTATGAGCGCGTGGTCCCCATCGTGGATATCACGGCAAAACTGCTCAGCAACGCCCTCTCACAAAACTGATCGATGATGCGCTACTACCCGGAACCTCCCCATACCCACGGCACACCGCAAAAGACCGGCATCCTGCTGGTCAACCTCGGCACCCCGGACGCCCCCACGCCGCAGGCTGTCCGTGCCTATCTCAAGGAATTCCTCAGCGACCCGCGCGTGGTGGAGATTCCCAGGCCGATCTGGTGGCTGATCCTCAACGGCATCATCCTCAACACCCGCCCCAGGAAATCGGCTGCCAAGTATGCAACGGTATGGATGAAGGAAGGCTCTCCGCTCCGCGTCCACACCGAAAAACAGGCCGCGCTGCTGCAGGGCTATCTCGGCCAGCGCACCCGCGCACCGCTGGTGGTCGAGTTCGCCATGCGTTACGGCAACCCTTCCATCCCCAATGTGCTGGACAAACTCAAGCGGCAGAACTGCCAGCGCATCCTGGTGGTGCCGATGTATCCGCAATATGCCGCCAGCACCACGGCCACGGCGAACGACGTCGTGTTCGATGCGCTGAAGCGGATGCGCAACACCCCCGCCGTGCGCACCATCAAGAACTTCCACGACCGCCCCGGCTACATCAAGGCGCTGGCAGGCAACATCAATGCATACTGGATGCAGCACGGACGCCCGGAAAAACTGCTGATGAGCTTCCACGGCCTGCCGCAATTCACGCTGGACAAAGGCGACCCGTACCACTGCGAATGCCACAAGACCGGCCGCCTGCTGGCGCAGGAGCTGGGGCTGCAGCCGGAACAGTACGCAGTCAGCTTCCAGTCCCGCTTCGGCAGGGCGGAATGGCTCAAGCCCTACACCACGACCACGCTGAAAGAATGGGGCGCCGCAGGAACGCGCAGGGTGGACGTGGTCTGCCCCGGCTTCGTCGCCGACTGCCTGGAGACCCTGGAAGAGATTGCCCTGGAAGGCCGGGAAGACTTCCTGCATGCCGGCGGAGGCGAATACCACTACATCCCCTGCCTGAATGAGCGCGACGACTGGATCGTGGCGCTGACCGACCTGGTGATGGACAACCTGCAAGGCTGGCTGATCGAGCCGGATGCGGCGGAGCTGGAGCAAGGCAGGTTGCGCGCCCTCGACCTGCAGGCCAGACAATAAATCAGGTCAAATTGATCTTTTCGGCTTCCAGCTGGATCAGGTAACGCTGGATGACGTTGGCTGCCGCCCGGCTCAGCCCCTCGAATTCCAGCCCCAGACGATGCACCTGCTCGCCGCTCCTGGTCTTGAGCGACGTCCATATCCCGCGCACGCGCAAATTCATTGAAACGACACCGATCACCGGAAGCTCCATACTGCATCCTTCCAGCAGCGCGCCTGGCGCGAAAACCTCATACGGCCCGCCCCTGACGGATATGCCGATGCCGCCCAGGCTCATGTCCACGATGTTGGCCTCGATGGTCCCGTTGCCGTTCGGTATCCTGCAAATGAGCGCCTTGCTGCCCTGCGGGGTGCTTAACCTGAAATATTCCCTGCGCTGGATGCGTTCGATCACTGCCGGGACATGCATGGAGAACGCATTGCCATCCTGCAGTTCAACGAGATGCAGATGCGTGGCATGCCAGCGGACCTTGACACCCGTCTGCGTGACAAAGGATACATATTTGCTGCGAGTGACCTGCTCGTTGATCCTGTCGTCCGGACTGATGTCCAGATAGACACGATCTCCTTCCGAATTGACCCCCAGCACGGAAGTGACCAGTCCCACTCCCTCGTGGGTATCGAGATTGACGGCCGTACGGTGTTTCGCCAGATCCTCCAGTACGAACACGATCTCCTTGCGATTATGTATGGCGAATTCCGGTTTTTCTGCCTGATGCGTCATGTTCCCTTGCCAATCAAATTCATCCATTGCGGGACAACATTGCATGCCGTCCGCCCTTCCCGGGTGAAATTATACTAAGCAAAAAATCTGTAATTGTTCCTGCCGCTTTCCTTGGCCGCATACATGGCATCGTCTGCGTGCCTGATCATGGTTTCGTCGTCGGACGCATCGTCCGGGCAGATGCTGATGCCGATGCTGAAAGTGATGATCAGTTCCCGGCCCTCGATCTGGTGCGGCTGCCCCATCGCGGCGACGATCTTGCGCGCGACCTTCTCGGCATCTTCCGCCATGCCGATCTCGGGCAGCAGGATCATGAATTCGTCGCCGCCCTGGCGGCAGATCGTATCGGATTCGCGCACGCAGGACTGCAAACGACGGGCGACCGACGACAACAACAGGTCCCCGGCCAGATGCCCCATCGTGTCGTTCACGAACTTGAATTTATCCAGATCCAGGAACAGCAGGCCCGTCTTCTTTTTATTGCGGACACCGGTCACCAGCGCATGCTTGAGGCGTTCCGCGAACAACGCCCGATTGGGCAAATGCGTCAGCGAATCGTAGTGTGCCAGATGCTCTATGCGTGCCTCCGCCTCCTTGCGCTTGGTGATGTCGGAGAACAGGGCGATGTAGTTGATGGTCTCGTTCTGCGCATTCTTCACCGTACCGATGGACAGCCATTCCGGATAAAGCTCGCCGCTTTTGCGCCGGTTCCAGATTTCCCCCTGCCACAATCCGGTTTCGTTGATGGTATTCCACATCGATTCATAGAACTTCGCATCCTGGCGCCCCGAACTCAAGATCCGGGGATTCTTGCCAATGACCTCCTCTTCCGCGTATTCGGTGATCTTGCAGAATGCCGGATTCACCGCAACGATCCTTCGCTGCGCATCCGTGATGAGGATGGCCTCACTGCTGTTGTCGAACATCTTGACGAACAGCTGCAGGCGCTCGTTGGCGTGTTCCAGCTTTTCGACGAGGCGGTTGAAATTCTGCGCCATTTCGCCGATGTCGGGATTGTCCTCGCCCACATCGGCACGCCTGGACAGGTCCATGTCGCTCCGTATCTCCGCCATCGCGGCCTGCAGGCGCTTGATGGGACGGGTGATATTGCGCACGATGACGACGCGCACGAACATGGAGATGATCACCAGAAGCAGCAGCTGCATGACAACGAGGCCGACCCAAAGCTCCACCTTGATCTCGGCAAGCTGCGATTCCTCTTCGGAAAGGTCGATGGTCACGCTGGCCGCCCCATTGACGCCGCCGTCGGGCGTGTGGTGGCAGGCAAGGCAATTCGTGCCGCGAAAATTCTTCTGGGCGATGAAAGGCACCATCACCCGCAGCGCCGGATGTCCATTCCGGCTTTCCATCTTGCGGAACAGGGTCTTGCCGGTATTCAGGACCTCGCGGTCCATATCGTCGATTGCCGCCTCTGTCGGCAGGCCGGGACCGAACTGCTCGACGACCGCGCGTCCGCGAATGATGCGCAATTCGGCCACGCCGCGCAATTGCGACATCTTGTTCAGCAGCAATTTCCGGTTATCGGGGTTGGATATCTGTCCGGTCAGCATGAGCATGTTCATGCCGTTGATCAGCCCGTCCGCCGTATCCTGGGCACGGGATTCGGCGGAACGCTCGATCTGCTTCTCGAAACGGTCGGTCGCCTGTTCCAGCAGGACGAAGAACAGGATCATCAGCGCGCCCTGGATCAGGATATGCAACTTCCCCTGCACGCCGGTTGCGCGCCACCCCTTCCTGAGTACGTTCATCGCTCCCCCACGCCCATCCAGTCATTGCCGGACGGGCTTCTTGTCGTTACAGCCTGATGAAATGCTCGCGGTAATGCTTCATCTCGGCGATGGATTCATAGATGTCCGCCAGCGCCTCGTGCTTGCCGTGCTTCTTGATGCCGTTCGCCACTTCCGGCTTCCAGCGTTTCGCCAGCTCTTTCAGCGTGCTCACGTCCAGGTTGCGGTAGTGGAAGTAATCCTCCAGCCTGGGCATCCAGCGTGCGAGGAAGCGGCGATCCTGGCAGATGGAGTTTCCGCACATCGGCGAGGTGCGCGTCGGCACATGCTCCTGCAGGAACGCCAGCATCTGCGCCTCCACCATCGCATCGTCCAGCGTCGACGCCTTGACCTTGTCGATGAGGCCCGATTTGCCATGCGTGGACTTGTTCCAGTTATCCATGCCGTCGAGCACGCTGTCGGGCTGATGCACCACCAGCACGGGCGCTTCGGCAACGGTATTCAGATCGCTGTCGGTCACCACCAGTGCCACTTCGATGATGCGATCCGTATCGGGAGAAAGCCCTGTCATCTCCATGTCTATCCAGACGAGGTTGTTTTGATTTTGTGCCATAATCCACCGCAGTTATTTATTCGAAGTTCCGGCGCATTGTCGCACAGCCGCGCCGCCCAATCCAACGACCATGACCGCAACCCAATTCACCACCCTGTTCATTTTCGCCCTCGCCGCGAATGTCGCGCTCAAGTTCTGGCTGGCCTATCGCCAACTGGGCCATGTCGCCGCCCATCGCGCCGAGGTACCCGCGGCCTTCCACGGCAAGGTCGACCTTGCCGCGCACCAGAAGGCGGCCGACTATACCCGCGCCATGGTGCATCTCGACATGATCTCCATCCTGTTCGAGACCCTGTTGCTGCTGGGCTTCACCCTGGGCGGCGGCATCCAGTGGCTCCACGCCTGGGTGTCCGGCGCCTTCGGCGGTCCCCTGCTGCAAGGCACCGCCCTGATCGTTTCGGCGCTGCTGCTGCAAACCGTGCTGGAAGCGCCGGTCGACCTGTATCGCACTTTCGGCATCGAGGCCCGCTTCGGCTTCAACAAGATGACGCTCCGACTCTACCTGCTCGATGCGCTCAAGGGCGTGCTGCTCGGTGCCGTGCTCGGCCTGCCCCTGCTGCTCGGGGTGTTGTGGCTGATGGAACGCATGGGCGATCCGTGGTGGCTGTATGTATGGGGCGTCTGGGTGGCGTTCAACCTGCTGGTCCTGTTCATCTATCCAACCTATATCGCCCCGTTGTTCAACGACTTCGAGCCGCTGCAGGACGAGGCTGAAAGAGCGCGCATCGAGGCCCTGCTCAGGAAATGCGGCTTCGCCGCCAGCGGCCTGTTCGTGATGGACGGCAGCAAGCGCAGCACCCACGGCAACGCCTACTTCACGGGCTTCGGCAAGACCAAGCGCATCGTGTTCTTCGACACGCTGCTGCAGCGCCTTACACCGGGCGAGATCGATGCCGTGCTGGCGCACGAACTGGGGCATTTCAGGCATCGCCACGTGATCAAGCGTATCCTCATCAGCTTCGCCGTCAGCCTGGCCTTCCTCTGGCTGCTGGCGCAGTTGCTGCATGCGTCCTGGTTCTACCAGGGACTGGGCATCGCGGGCGAATCCACCGCGCTCGCATTGCTGCTGTTCTTCATGGTACTGCCGA
>JAJZUH010000007.1:17815-23607 GCA_021847165.1 Pseudomonadota bacterium | reverse complement strand
CGCATTTCAGGCTGGCCTCTACCTGTTACTTTAGCGTCGAGCCGATGCCCTTGGGCATCACAACGCGAAAGAGGTGGAACATGTCAGCACAGAAAAACATCCGGTTGGTTTCTTCCCGTGGCGAAGAAAGCCCCATCGAATCCGAAGCGATACTGGAATCGCGCGGCCGTATCGAGGCCGAGATCGAGGCCCAGCTGGCGGTGCAGGCACGGGCCCGTGCCGAAGCCCATGCGCGCGCGATCCTGCAGGGCAAGGTGCGGCAGGAAAGCGAACTGACCGAACAGATCGAGGCGCGCACCCGCGCCGAAGCGGAGCTGACCAGCGAAATCCAGGCGCGCCTGGAGCAGGAACGCGAACTGGCGGCGGCGGTATATGCCAAGAAAAAGGCGGAAGAGCGGCTGGCCGATGCGGTGAATGAAAAGCTGGCGGCTGAGCGGCAGGCGCAGGCCGAGCTGGAGCAGCGCCAGGCCGCCGAGCAGCGCCTGCGCAACGAACTCGAACAGCAGGCGCAATTGGAGCGCGAAGCCGCCTTGCTGGCACAGGAAAAGGCGCGCACCGAAGAGGCGCTGACCCAGTCCATGCAGGGCAAGCTCAAGGCCGAGAAGGAAGCGATGGCGATGATCAATGCCAAGCTGGCGGCCGAGAATTCGGCGCAGGAGGCGATGAATGCGCGCGTGCGTGCCGAAATGCAGGTGCTGGCCGAGACCCAGGCCCGCGTGGCGGCGGAACTGGAGGCCGAGCGTGCCGCGATGGCCAAAGTGGAGCAGGAGCGCAAGGCCGCACAGGAAGTGGAGCTGCGCATCAGGATCGAGCAGCAGGCCCAGGCCGAAGCCGGCGCACGCGTGGAGGCCGAACTGAAAGCGGCGGAGATCGCCCGGATGGCGCTTGCCGCCGAACAGGAAGAGCGCCTGGCGGCGGAACGCAAGCTGCAGGCCGAACAGGAGATGCTGAAGCTGCTCGAATCGCGTGTGGAAGCCGAACAGCTTGCCATCAAGGAGCGCGAGGCGGCGAACGAGGTGTTGAAACAGATCGAACTGGAAGCGCGCGACCTGCTGGCCGTCGAGGAGCAGGCCAAGCGGGCCGCCGAGGTCAAGCTGCAAGCCGAGCGCGAATTGATGGTTCTGGCGCAACAGCGTGCCGAAGCCGATATGCGCGCTTCGCATGCCATCGAGCTGCAGGTGCATGCCGAGGCGGAAGCGATCGAGCAGGCCCACCAGCGCTTCGAGATGGCCGAATGCGCGAGGAGCATCGCCGAAGGCAAGGCCGAACTGGAAAAGGAATTGTTCGCCGCAGAACAGGCGCAAGCCCACGCCGACGAACTGAAGACATACGAACTGCAGAAGAAGCTGGATGCCCTCAACGCCGCCCTGCCTTTGGCCGAACGGCGCGCGCAATTGATGGTGGAATCCTGCCTGGCTGCGGAAGAACGGCTGGCGGCGGAACAGGCCGCGGTGGACGCGCTGCAGCAACGCACCGATGCGGAGCGGCTGGCGGCGGAGGCGGCCAGACAAAGGCAGGCCCTGGACGAAGAGGCGGCCCGGGTGGCTGCGGCCAAGCTGGCCTCCGAGAATGCGGCCATCGAGCAGATCACGCTGCGCATGGATGCCGAATTGCGCGCCATCGAGGCGGACAACGAGCGCATCGCCGTCGAAGTGCGAGCCCAGGAGGTCGCCGCCGCCAAACAGGCTTTGGCTGAAGAAATCGTTGCCGCCACGAAGGCACAGGAAGAAGCGGAGCTCCGTGCCATCAACATGGCCAAGCTGAAGGTCGAGTCGCTGGCGCGCACCACCAAAGCGGAAGAAGAAGCGTTGCAGGCCGAAACGCTTGCAGTGATGCAGGCGCGTCAGCGCATGGCCGCGGCGGAAGAGGCCAAACGCCGCATCGAAGAACGCGAGCGCAGGGAAACCGCACAGTTCCTGCAGGATCAGCAGGACAGGGATGCGGAAGAGCGCGCCGCGACCGAGCGCGTGGCCGCGCTGGTGCGCCAGCGCATCGCAATCGCCGAAGAAAACAAGCTGCTCATCGCCGAGCGCGAGCGCGAAGAAGCGGCCCAGCTGGCGCTGGAGCAACAGCATCTGGCCATGGAAGAAGAGCAACTTTCGATGCAGCAACAGCAGCGCGCAGCCGAAGAGCAGCTGGCCGCTGCCGAATCGGAGCGTCTGCAAGCAGAGCGCCGTGCCGTCGAAGCCGTCGAGGAACGCATCGCGGCGGAACGGCAGATGGCCGAACTGGCGCGCCAGCGCGAATTCGCCGAGCTGCTGGCGCAGCAGACCGTGCGGGAAAAGATGAAGATCGAGGAGGAGGCCATCGCTGCGCTGCACGAGAGCGAAGCGCTGGAACGCGGCCTGAGCGAGGAGGTGCGCGAAGAGCTGTACCAGGCCAAGTCCAGGCTGGAGACCGGCAAGTTGCTGCAAAGGCTGAGCAAGACCCATCGCATCAATCGCTTCACCCAGGTCGCCCTGGCGGCGTCGCTGCTGTTCAGCGTGGGCCTGTGGTTCGGCGGCATGAGCTCGAATGCGAGGCCGGAGAAGGTCGCCGGCAGCAGCGGTATCGTGGTTGCACAGTTCGCTCCCCGGCAGGAGGCGGCAATGAACGACCTGAAGCTGACCGCCGAACTGGCGACATCGCCCGCGATGCCGGCAGCGCAGGGGCGGTCAGAAAAGGAATTCTAGCGGCAGGCGGGTTGTCGCAGGTAGTTGGCAACGGGGGCGCAAGCCCCCGTTCTCATTGCGGGATGACGCGGCTCAGGTGGCGCGAGCGGTGTCGGTACCTGCTGCGTCGGTCTGGTCTGGTGCCGGGCCGGAGGTGCCGGGCCGCCATTGCTTCAGCAGCAGCGCATTGCTGACCACCGATACCGAGCTCATCGCCATCGCGCCGCCGGCGATCATCGGGTTGAGCAGGCCGATGCCGGCCAGCGGGATGCCCAGTACGTTGTAGGCGAAAGCGAAGAACAGGTTCTGGCGAATCTTGGAGAGCGTGACATGCGACAGGTCGATGGCATCGGCCACGCTGTTGAGGTCGTTGCGCATCAGCGTGATATCCGCCGCCTCGATGGCGATGTCGCTGCCGTTCTTCATGGCGAAGCTGACATCGGCAGCGGCGAGCGCGGGTGCATCGTTGATGCCGTCGCCGACCATGCCGACCAGCGTCTTCCTGTTCTTGAGCGAGCCGACGTAGCGCGCCTTGTCCTGCGGCGACACCTCGGCGATGAATTCGTCGATGCCGGCCTGTGCCGCGATGGCCTGGGCGGTAGCCTGGTTGTCGCCGCTCAGCATCACCACGCGGATGCCCATCTTGCGTATGCGAGCCACGGCGATGCGGCTGCTGGTGCGTATCTTGTCGGCGAAAGCGATGTAGCCGAGCAGCACCTGCTCGCGCGCGACCGCGATCACGGTCCGCCCCTGTTTCTGCAAGGCCAGTATCGACGGCTCGTCCAGCGCGATGCCGTGCCGGGTGATGAAGGCCGGCGAGCCGAGCAGGTAGACGACACCGTCGAGCCTGGCGCTCAGGCCGCTGCCCGGGGCTTCTTCGAATTCGGTGATTGGCAGGGGCAGGGTGGCCTGGGCCTGCGCGTATTCCATCACCGCGCCGGACAGCGGGTGCGTGGAATGCTGCGCGAGGCTGGCCGCGATGCGCAGCAGTTCCCCGACACCGCTGGCGGCGCTGGGGCGCAGGTCGGTCAGGGTGGGTTTGCCTTCGGTCAGCGTGCCGGTCTTGTCCAGCACCAGCACCGACAGCTTGTGCGCGCGCTCCAGCGCTGCCGCATCCTTGACCAGTATCCCTTCGCGTGCCGCCAGGCCGCTGGCGACGACGATGGTGACGGGCGTGGCCAGGCCCAATGCGCACGGACAGGCGATCACCAGCACCGACACCGCATTGATGATCGCATACGACAGGTCGCCGTCGACCTTGTACCAGATGAAGAGGGTGGCAACGGCAAGCAACAGCACGACGGGCACGAAGATGCCGGAGATCTTGTCGGCCAGCCGCTGGATGGGCGCCTTGGAACCTTGCGCCTGTTCCACCAGGCGCACCACCGCAGCCAGCTGGGTATGGCTGCCGACGGCGGTCGCACGGCACTTGAGCAGGCCCTGATGGTTGAGCGTGGCGGTATACACCTTGTCGTTCGCCTGCTTGGTCTGCGGCATGCTTTCGCCGGTGAGCATGCTCTCGTCCATGGTGGACAGGCCTTCCAGCACGACGCCGTCGACCGGCACGTTCTCGCCGGGGCGCACGATGAAGATGTCGTCCGGCCGCAACTGGCCGGCGGAGACATCGAGGATCTCGCCGTCGCGTTCCACATGCGCGACCTTGGGCTGCAGCTGGATCAGTTTCTCGATGGCGTCCGAAGCCCTGGCCTTGGCGCCGGCCTCCAGCAGCTTGCCCATCAGCACCAGCGTGATCAGCACCGCGCTGGATTCGAAATACACCGGCTGATGGATGTCGAACACGATGATGGCGACGCTCAGGAAATAGGCGGCGCTGGTGCCCAGCGCCACCAGCAGGTCCATGTTGCCGCTGCCGTGCCTCAGGCTGGCCCAGGCGCCGCGGTAGAAGCGCGCGCCGATCCAGAACTGCACCGGCGTCGCCAGCGCCCATTGCGCCCAGGTCGGGATCATCAGGTGCACATCGAACAGCATCAGTGCCATCTCCAGCACCATCGGCATGATGAGCGCCAGGGAGATATAGAAGCGGATCTTCTCCTGCTGGTAGGCCTTGAGGCGGTCCGCCTTTTCGGCGGCGAAGTCGCGCGTCACATGGGCGTCGAAACCGGTATCGCGCACCGTCTTGATGAGTTCATCCACGTTGGTGAGCGTGGGATCGAACGTCACGCTGGCTTTTTCGGTGGCCAGATTGACCACGGCAGTGACCTCAGGTAATTGATTCAATGCTTTTTCCAGGCGGCTGGAACAGGAGGCGCAACGCATGCCGACGATCTGGAGGTCGGCGTGATTTTCGGCTTGGGACATGGGGTAATGATTCGTGGAAAGATACGGTGGGAAAGATACGCCCGAGCGGCTTTCTTGTCTATCGTGCGCCTCCCGACCTTGAGATAAACGGGGTTTCCTGTTTCAATCCCGGCCTATTCCAATCGGGCAGGGAGCATCATGGGGCAGGCAAGCATCGGCATCATCGGCGGCAGCGGCGTATACGACATCGAGGGGCTGACCAACAAACGCTGGGAGAAGGTCGAATCGCCATTCGGCGCACCGTCCGACGAGCTGCTGTTCGGCGAACTGCACGGCGTGAAGCTGGCCTTCCTGCCGCGCCACGGCCGCGGCCACAAGATCCCGCCGTCCGCGATCAACTTCCGCGCCAACATCGATGTGCTCAAGCGCGTCGGCGTCAGCGATGTCATCTCGGTCAGCGCGGTGGGCTCGTTGCGCGAGCACCTGCCGCCCGGCACCTTCGTCATCGTCGATCAGTTCATCGACCGCACTTTCGCCCGCGAAAAATCCTTCTTCGGCACGGGCCTCGTGGCCCATGTCTCCATGGCGCATCCGGTGTGCAAGCGTTTGGGCGACCACATCGAGGCAGCAGCGAAGGAGGCTGGCATCCCGGCCATGCGCGGCGGCACCTACCTGGTGATGGAAGGCCCGCAGTTCAGCAGCCTGGCCGAATCCGAGCTGTACCGCCAGTGGGGCTGCGACGTGATCGGCATGACCAACATGCCGGAAGCCAAGCTCGCCCGCGAGGCCGAGCTGTGCTACGCCACGGTGGCGATGGTCACCGATTACGACTGCTGGCATCCGAACCACGACGATGTGACGGTGGACCAGATCGTCAAGGTG
>JAJZUH010000007.1:0-17715 GCA_021847165.1 Pseudomonadota bacterium | reverse complement strand
CAACATGCCGGAAGCCAAGCTCGCCCGCGAGGCCGAGCTGTGCTACGCCACGGTGGCGATGGTCACCGATTACGACTGCTGGCATCCGAACCACGACGATGTGACGGTGGACCAGATCGTCAAGGTGTTGCTGGCCAACGCCGGCAAGGCCAAGAATCTGGTGCAACATGCGGTACCCAGACTGGGCGCGGATGCCGGGGCCTGCGATTGCGGCTGCCGCAGCGCCCTGCAACATGCCCTCATCACCGCCCCGGACGCGCGCGATGAAGCGATGAAGAAGAAGCTGCAAGCGGTGGCGGGGCGGGTACTGTAACGATTCACCCCCATCCTGACCTTCCCCCTGTGATGGGGAAGGAACGTTCCCTCCCCCATGCAGGGGGAGGGCTAGGGTGGGGGTAGAAACTGAAGGGTAAATAATGACCGAACAACAATTACGTACATCCTTGCTGCAAATCTCCCGCCGCATGGTCGAACTCGGCCTCAATCGCGGCACGGCAGGCAACGCCTCGGTGCGCTGCGGCGGCGATATCCTGATCACGCCGTCCGCGTTGCCGGTGGCCGAGATGACCGAGCGGGACATGGTGCTGCTGGATGCCGACGGCAAGCTGCTGCAGGGCGGCAAGCCCTCCAGCGAATGGCGCTTCCATCGCGATATCCTCAAGGCGCGTCCCGAGATCGGCGGGGTGCTGCACATGCATTCCCCCTTTGCGACCACCATCGCCTGCCTGGGGAAGGACGTGCCCGCCGTGCACTACCACATTGCCATTGCGGGCGGCGACAGCATCCGCTGCACGCCTTACACCATTTTCGGCGAGCAGAACCTGTCCGATCTTGCGCTGGAAGCATTGTGCGACCGCAAGGCCTGCCTGCTCGGCAACCACGGCATGATCGCGCTGGGCAAGGATCTGGCTGAGGCGCTGTCTGTTGCACACGAAGTTGAATACCTGTGCGAGATCTACTGGCGCACCCTGCAGGCGGGCGAGCCGCGGATACTTACCGCGCAGCAGATGCATGAGGTGCAGGAAAAATTCGTCGGTTACAAAAAACGGAGCTGAGATGACGATCAAATCACGAGTGCGGACAGTGCCTCATTACCCCAAGCAGGGCATCATGTTTCGCGACATCACCACGGTGCTGAAGGACCCCGTCGGTCTGCGCGCCACCATCGACGAACTGGTGCGCCGCTACAAGGATGTGAAGATCGACAAGATCGCCGGCATCGAATCGCGCGGCTTCATCATCGGCACGCCGCTGGCCTACGCCCTCGGCGTGGGTTTCGTGCCCATCCGCAAGAAAGGCAAATTGCCCGCCGAAACCATAGGCCACGACTACGCGCTGGAATACGGCACCGACCGCATCGAGATCCACACGGACGCGATTTCCAAGGGCGAAAAGGTGTTGCTGGTGGACGACCTGATTGCCACTGGCGGCACGGCCGAGGCCGCCGTCATTCTCATCGAGAAGATGGGCGGCAAGATCATCGAATGCTGCTTCATGATCGACCTGCCGGACATCGGCGGCCGTGCGCGGCTGGAGAAGCGCGGGCACAAGGTGTTTGCGTTGTGCGAGTTTGAGGGCGACTGATTATGAAGGTCGAAACCCTGCGCTGGTTCAACAACCGGCTGGAAATGATAGATCAGCGCATCCTGCCCGCCGCGTTTGAATATTTGAGCTACGACTCGGCCGCCTCGGTGGCGGAGGGCATCCGCAGCATGGTGGTGCGCGGTGCGCCGGCCATCGGAGTGGCGGCGGCTTATGGGGTGGCGCTGGAGGCGCTGCGGTTGTCTCAGCACCTTCCCCCGGGCAGGGGGAAGGATGGGATGGGGGTGGACTTCGAGAACGATTCTACCCCCTCCCTAACCCTCCCCCTGCAAGGGGGAGGGGACGTGGATTTCAAGGAAGGCATGGAGGAAGGCTTCAAGGTATTGGCAGCCAGCCGCCCGACGGCGGTGAACCTGTTCTGGGCGTTGCAGCGCATGCGCAAGGTTTGGGAAAGCGTTGCTGCGCAGTCGCCACAGCAGACCGCGCAGCGTCTGCTGGCCGAGGCGCACGAGATTCTGGCCGAGGATATCCGCATCAACAAGGCGATGGGCGCGCATGGCGCGGCCTTGCTGAAGGACGGGGCGCGCGTGCTGACGCACTGCAATGCCGGGGCGTTGGCGACGGCGGGCTGGGGCACGGCGCTGGGGGTGTTCCGTTCGGCGGTGGAGGCGGGCAAGAAGATTTCGGTGATCGCCGACGAGACGCGGCCGTTCCTGCAAGGCGCGCGGCTGACGGCGTGGGAGATGGTGCAGGAGAACATCCCGGTGACGCTGATCACCGACAATATGGCCGGCCACCTGATGGCGCAGGGCGAGGTGGATGCGGTGGTGGTGGGAACGGATCGCGTGGCGGCCAACGGCGACGTGGCGAACAAGATCGGCACTTACATGGTGGCGGTGCTGGCCCGGCGGCACAACATCCCGTTCTATGTGGCGTGCCCGCTGTCGACCATCGATCTTTCCATCGCCACGGGCAAGGACATTCCCATCGAGGAGCGCTCGGTGGAGGAAGTGAAGGGTTTCCGCGACTGCCACTGGGCGGCGGAGGGGGTGAAAATCCGCAATCCGGCTTTCGACGTGACCCCGGCCGAACTGGTGACGGGGTTGATCACGGAAAAGGGCGTGATTTTGCAGCCGGATGCGCAAGGCATCCGTAAACTGTTCGGCTAGTCCGTTTTCACCGACCAGCGTCGCGTCCGACCCTGCGATACACCGCGCTCCGCGCGGCACTCAGGGCGAACGGGGCGGGGAGTTGGCAGGATTTCCTTAAATACCTGTTTCCATTAGTGCCCCCCTTTGTTATAATGCGCGCCGTTTTCAGATGGGCTTCGAGCCCGTTTTTTATTTGTGGGTACGGATATGGATGTGGCGAAGCTGGTAGAGACGACGCTGGCCGGCATGGGCTACGAGCTGGTCGATCTGGAAGTGTCCGGTCGCGGGCTGATGCGCGTGTTCATGGACAAGCCGGACGGCATCTCGGTGGAAGATTGCGAGCGGGTGAGCAACCAGCTGGTGCGTCTGTTCACGGTGGAAGGGGTGGATTACGAACGCCTCGAAGTGTCTTCGCCGGGGCTGGACCGGGTGTTGAAGAAGGAAGCCGATTTCGAGCGCTTTGCCGGACAGAAGGCGCAGATCAAGGTGCGTGTGCCGATGGCGGGCCGCAAGAATTTTGCCGGCGTGCTCGGCGGGGTGAAGGATGGCGCAGTGCAGTTGGATGTGGATGGCAGCCAGGTGGCTATCGAGCTGTCCAATATAGATAAGGCACGTCTGGTGCCGGTGTTTTAATTTGAGTGCTCGTTGGAGACTGTTATGAGTCGTGAAGTTCTGTTGTTGGTGGATGCCTTGGCACGCGAGAAGAACGTGGACAAGGAAATCGTGTTCGGTGCGCTGGAATCGGCTTTGGCCTCCGCGACCAAGAAGCGTTTCGCGGACGAGGAGGCGGATGTGCGTGTGAGCATCGACCGCCAGTCCGGCGAGTACGAGTCCTTCCGCCGCTGGCAGGTGATGGACGACGAGACCTTCGAAACGCCCGAGCTGCATATCAAGCTGGAAGAGGCGCAGAAGCGCGATCCGCATATCCAGCTGGAAGAATTCATCGAGGAACCGCTGGAGAACATCGATTTCGGCCGTATCGGCGCGCAGGCGGCGAAGCAGGTCATCTTCCAGAAGATCCGCGATGCGGAGCGCGAGCAGATCCTGGCCGACTTCATGGAGCGCAACGAGCACCTGGTGTCCGGTACGATCAAGCGCATTGAGCGCGGCAACGCCATCGTCGAGTTCGGCAAGATCGAAGCGCTGCTGCCGCGCGACCAGATGATTCCGAAAGAGAACCTGCGCGTGGGCGACCGCGTGCGTGCGTATCTGCTGCGCGTGGACCGCACCGTACGCGGCCCGCAGATCATCCTGTCGCGCATCACGACCGAATTCCTGAGCAAGCTGTTCGAGCTGGAAGTGCCCGAGATCGAAGAAGGCCTGCTGGACATCGTCAGTGCGGCCCGCGATCCCGGCTCGCGCGCCAAGATCGCGGTGCGCAGCCACGACCAGCGCCTCGACCCGATCGGTACCTGCGTCGGCATGCGCGGTTCGCGCGTGCAGGCCGTCACCAACGAACTGGCCGGCGAGCGCGTCGACATCATCCTGTGGTCGGACGAGCCTGCCACTTATGTGATCAACGCCCTGGCGCCGGCCGAGGTCACCAGCATCGTGGTGGACGAAGAGAAGCACAGCATGGATGTGGTGGTGGAGGAAGAGAACCTGGCGCAGGCCATCGGCCGCGGCGGCCAGAACGTGCGCCTCGCCAGCGAGATGACCGGCTGGGAGATCAACCTGATGACGGTGGAACAATCCGCCGAGAAGAACGAGCAGGAATTCTCCAAGATCCGCGACCTGTTCGTGAGCAAGCTGGATGTGGACGAGGAAGTCGCAGACATCCTGGTGCAGGAAGGCTTCAATACGCTGGAAGAAGTGGCCTACGTGCCGCTGGAAGAGATGCAGGCCATCGAGGCATTCGACGAGGCGACAGTGAACGAGTTGCGCAGCCGTGCCCGTAACGCATTGCTGACGGCCGCCATCGCCAACGAGGAGCAGGTCGAGCACAACATCGAAGACCTGTTGAAGATCGAAGGCATGGATGAGCAGACGGCGCGCACCCTGGCGGGCAAGGGCATCGGCACGCAGGAGCAGCTGGCCGACCTGGACGGCGAGGAGCTGGTGGAAATGACGGGTATGGATGAGGAGCGCGCCAACAAGTTGATCATGACTGCGCGCGCGCCCTGGTTCGTCTGAGCTTGAAGCGTCGTCTGCAAGGGTTATCCGTAGTCTGGTATTGGGTTAAGGGGTCGTAATGGGAAAAATGAACGTCGCGCAATTTGCGGGTGAGCTGGGGTTGCCGGTTGAACTGCTGTTGGAGCAGTTGAAATCGGCTGGAGTCACTAAGCAGAAAGATACCGACTCCATATCGGAACAGGACAAATCGCAGTTGCTGGAACACTTGCGCGGTGCGCACGGTGCCGGCAAGAGCAAGATCACGCTGACTCGCCGCGAAACAACCGCGATCAAGAAGGCCGATAGCACGGGCAAGTCGCGCACCATCCAGGTGGAGGTGCGCAAGAAGCGCACCGTTGCGCCTATCCCCGCACCGGGGACAGAAGAGCTGGCAGCAGCGAAACCGGCGCCGGCCGCTGAAGAAGTTACGGCGGTCAAGCCCAGGAAAGTGCTGGACGAACAGGAGCAGAAGGCGCGCGAGGAAGAAGCACGCCTGCAGGCAGAGCTGGCGGCACGCCAGGCTGCCGAGATCCAGGCCAAGCAGGAGCGCAGCAAACGCAAGGCTGCCGCCGCTGTGGAGCCGGCACCGGCACCAGCCGCGGAAGCTGCGGCCGAGGCGAAGCCAGCCGCTGCTGCCGCGCCTGCCGCGGATGCAGTAACGCCGGAAGGTACCCTGCACAAGCCGACGCTCAAGCCGGGCGACAAGGTGGCACGGCCGACCAAGAAGACGGAAAAACCTGCGGCCAAGGACAGTCCGTGGGACGAGGCCGGGCACAAGAAACGCCCGCCTTCGCGCACCGCCGATACCCGCGGCGGCCTGCCTGGACGCACCGGCGGCAGCGCGATTCGTGCGCCGCGTCACGAAAAGCACAGCAAGCCTGAAGCGGCACACGCATTCTCGCTGCCGACCGAGCCGATCGTGCAGGAGGTGATGGTTCCGGAAACCATCACGGTGTCCGAGCTGGCGCAGAAGATGTCGATCAAGGCGGCCGAGATCATCAAGACCCTGATGAAAATGGGCTCCATGGTCACCATCAACCAAGTGCTGGACCAGGAGACCGCGATGATCGTGGTCGAGGAAATGGGGCACAAGGCGGTTCAGGCCAAGCCGGATGACCCCGATGCCTTCCTCATGGAAGCTGTCGATCATGGCGATGTGGTGCTGGAACCGCGCGCCCCGGTGGTGACCGTGATGGGTCACGTCGACCACGGCAAGACTTCCTTGCTGGACTACATCCGCCGCACTCGTGTGGCGAGCGGCGAAGCCGGCGGCATTACGCAGCATATCGGTGCTTACCACGTGGACACGCCGCGCGGCATGATCACCTTCCTGGATACGCCGGGCCACGAGGCCTTCACGGCGATGCGTGCGCGCGGCGCCAAGGCCACCGACATCGTGATTCTGGTGGTGGCCGCCGACGACGGCGTGATGCCGCAGACCAAGGAAGCGATCCACCATGCCAAGGCGGCGGAAGTGCCTATCGTGGTGGCGATCACCAAGATCGACAAACCGGATGCCAATTCCGAGCGCGTGCGCCAGGAACTGGTGCAGGAAGGCGTCGTGCCGGAAGACTGGGGCGGCGACGCGATGTTCGTCGAAGTCTCCGCCAAGACCGGGCAGGGCATCGACACCCTGCTGGAGGGCATCCTGCTGCAGGCGGAAGTGCTGGAGCTGAAGGCGCCGAAAAACACCAGCGCCAAGGGGGTGGTGGTGGAAGCGCGCCTGGACAAGGGCAAGGGCGCCGTGGCGACCCTGCTGGTTCAATCCGGTACGCTGAAGCGCGGCGACGCGATCCTGGTCGGTTCCGTATCGGGCCGTGTGCGCGCCATGCTGGACGAAAACGGCAAGGTGGTGAACGAAGCCGGTCCTTCCATTCCGGTCGAGATCCAGGGCTTGTCCGAAGTGCCGGTCGCCGGTGCCGATTTCCTCGTGCTGGCAGACGAGAAAAAGGCGCGCGAGATCGCGCTGTTTCGCCAGGGCAAGTTCCGCGACGTGAAGCTGGCCAAGCAGCAGGCCGCCAAGCTGGAGAACATGTTCGAGCAGATGGGCGAGGGCGAAGTGCGCACCTTGTCGCTGATCGTGAAGGCCGACGTGCAGGGCTCGCTCGAAGCGATCGCCGGTTCGTTGCAGAAGCTCTCCACGCCTGAGGTCAAGGTCAGCCTGATCCACAGCGCCGTGGGTGGCATCACCGAATCCGACGTCAACCTGGCGCTGGCTTCCAAGGCAATCATCATCGGCTTCAATTCGCGCGCCGATGCGGCTGCGCGCCGTCTGGCCGAGTCGTCGGGCGTGGACATCCGCTACTACAACATCATCTACGCGATGGTGGACGAGATCAAAGCTGCGCTGTCGGGCATGCTGGCGCCGGAGAAGAAGGAAAGCATCATCGGCATGGTGGAGATACGCCAGGTGTTCCACATTTCCAAGGTTGGCACGGTGGCCGGTTGCTATGTTACCGAGGGCATGATCAAACGTACCTCGAGCGTGCGCGTGCTGCGCAACAACGTGGTGATCCATACTGGCGAGCTGGATTCGCTGAAGCGCTTCAAGGACGATGTGAAGGAAGTCAAATCCAACTTCGAATGCGGTCTGTCCCTGAAGGGCTACAACGATCTGGAAGTCGGCGACCAGCTGGAAGTGTTCGAGATCGTCGAAGTGGCACGAGCTCTTTAGATGGCCAAGGATTTTGCGCGCACAGACCGCATCGCCGAGCAGATTCGGCGCGAACTGGCCGAGCTGGTCCGCCTGGAGGTGAAGGATCCGCGGGTGCGCAAAGTGACCTTGACCGGCGTCGAGGTCACCAACGACCACGCTCATGCCAAGGTGTTCTACACTTCGCTGGATGGCGACAGCGAACTCCTGCGGCAGGGACTGGAACGATCCGCCGGGTTCCTGCGCAGCCAGTTGGCACATGCCATGAAGCTGCGCATCACCCCCCAGCTGCATTTCGTCTATGACGCCTCCATCGAACGTGGCGCGCATCTCTCCCAGTTGATCGATCAAGCGGTTGCGAGTGACAAAAAAGACTGAGCAAATAAAGCGTGTCAAAAGGCCGCTGGATGGCGTCCTGTTGTTCGACAAGCCGCTGGAACTCAGCTCCAACGTTGCCATGCAGAAAGTCCGCCGCCTGTTCCAGGCTGAAAAAGCCGGACATACCGGTACGCTCGATCCTCTGGCCACTGGCCTGTTGCCGATCTGTTTTGGCGAAGCCACCAAGTTCACCATTTCCCTGCTGGATGCCGACAAGCGCTATCGCGCGACGATACGGCTGGGCCAGCGCACCACTACCGGCGATGCCGAGGGCGAGGTGATCGAGACACGCCCCGTCGCGGTGGATGAGCAACAGGCTTTGGCCGCGATGGACAGGTTTATGGGCGAGATCCAGCAGCTGCCACCCATGCATAGCGCCATCAAGCACCAGGGCAAGCCGCTGTATGAATACATCCGCAAGGGCGAAACAGTGGAACGCGAGCTGCGCACGGTATTCATTCGCGAATTGACGCTGGAGCGGTTGCAGGACAACGAACTGGAATTCAGCGTGCTGTGCAGCAAGGGCACCTATGTCCGCACTTTGGCCGAAGATATCGGCGAAATGCTGGGATGCGGCGGCCACCTGATTGCCTTGCGGCGGACAGGGATCGGCGAATTCAGCCTCGACCATGCCTATACCCTGAAGCAGCTGGAGGCGATGGATGCCGAATCGCGCGACGCCTGCCTGATGCCGCTGGACAGCCTGGTGCAGAACTTGCCGCGGCTGGAACTGGACGAGGTTCAGGCCAACCGTCTGGCGCAGGGGCAGAAACTCGGGCTGACGGACGAATTTCCCTCCGGCAAGCGCAGGTTATATGCCGGCGGACGGTTTATCGGCATAGGCGATCTGGAGGGGGGGAGGCTGGTGCCTGGCAGACTGCTGTCCGGCGTGGCCAGAGCGGCGGCGCAGCGCGATACAGCTTGAGCGGGGACCCCATTCGGGGGTAGAATGCCGCACTTTTTTATTGGAGAGAGAAGTCAATGTCTATTACCGCCGCACAAAAATCGCAAATCGTGACTGACTACCAGCGCGCCAAGGGCGATACCGGCTCCCCGGAAGTACAAGTAGCCCTGATGACGGCTCGTATCAATTACCTGACCGAACACTTCAAAGAGCATAACAAGGACCATCACTCCCGCCGCGGCCTGTTGCGTCTGGTGAGCCGCCGCCGCAAGCTGCTGGACTACCTGAAGAGCAAGAACGAGGACGGCTACAAAGAACTGATCAAGCGTCTGGATCTGCGTAAGTAACAAAGTTTGCAAGCGGGTCGCGAATGCGACCCGCTTCGTTTTGGAAGTCGATTTACCACGCTGGCAACTCGGTCACGCATATACATTTGGAGAGAGCTATCTTGAGTCACTATAAAAAAACCCTGAGCTACGGCAAACATCAATTGACACTGGAGACCGGCGAGATCGCGCGCCAAGCCAGCGGTGCAGTCATGGTCAGCCTGGACGACACCGTGGTGCTGGTGACTGTGGTGGGTCAAAAGAATGCCAAGCCTGAACAGGATTTTTTCCCGCTGACCGTTGATTATCAGGAACGCACTTACGCTGCCGGCAAGATTCCAGGCAGTTTCTTCAAACGCGAAGGCCGTCCCAGCGAAAAGGAGATTTTGACCTCGCGCCTGATCGACCGTCCGCTGCGTCCGCTGTTCCCGGAGAGCTTCTATAACGAAGTGCAGATCGTGGCCACGGTGCTGTCGTCCGATCCGCAGATCGATTCCGATATTCCTTCGATGATCGGCGCTTCCGCCGCACTGGCAATCTCCGGCATCCCGTTCGATGGCCCCATCGGTGCGGCCCGCGTGGGGTATGCCAATGGGCAATACCTGCTGAATCCGACCAAGGATGAACTGGTCACTTCCCAGATGGACCTGGTGGTTGCCGGTACCGCGAAAGCGGTACTGATGGTGGAGTCCGAGGCGCAGGAATTGTCGGAAGACGTGATGCTGGGCGCCGTGGTGTTCGGCCACGAGCAGATGCAGGCCGTGATCAATGCCATCAACGAGATGGCATCCGAAGTCGGGCAGGACGACTGGGATTGGACGCCCGCGCCGAAGAACGAGGCGCTGATCGCCAGAATCGCCGCGCTGGCCGAAAACGACCTGAAGGCAGCCTATGCCGTGCGTCAGAAACAGGCGCGCACCCAGCAGGTGGATGCGATTCGCGCCAAGGTATTCGAAGCGCTGGCAACCCCGGAATTCGAGGATGTCTCCAGGAACGAAATCGGCGAATTGTTCAGCGCACTGGAAGCCAAGATTGTGCGCGGCCAGATTCTGAGCGGCGAACCGCGCATCGACGGTCGCGACACGCGCACCGTGCGCCCGATCACCATCCGTACCGGCGTGTTGCCGCGTACCCATGGTTCGGTGCTGTTCACCCGCGGCGAGACACAGGCGCTGGTCGTGGCGACGCTGGGTTCCATGCGCGACGCGCAAACCATCGATGCATTGCAGGGTGAATATTCCGATCGCTTCATGCTGCACTACAACTTCCCCCCATACTCCACCGGCGAGACCGGTCGTGTCGGTACCCCAAAACGCCGCGAGATCGGCCACGGACGCCTGGCGAAGCGCGCCCTGGTTGCGGTTCTGCCGAGCGAAGAAGAGTGCGGTTATGCGATCCGCGTGGTGTCGGAGATCACCGAATCCAACGGTTCCAGTTCGATGGCTTCCGTATGCGGCGGATGTCTGTCGCTGATGGATGCAGGTGTGCCGGTAAAGACGCATGTGGCCGGTATCGCCATGGGCCTGATCAAGGACGGCGGCCGTTTTGCGGTGCTGACCGACATCCTGGGCGATGAGGATCACCTGGGCGACATGGACTTCAAGGTGGCCGGCTCTGACAGGGGGATCACCGCCCTGCAGATGGACATCAAGATCAACGGCATCACCAAGGAGATCATGCAGGTCGCTCTGAGCCAGGCCAAGGAAGGCCGCATGCACATCCTCGGCATCATGAAGCAGGCGATGCCGTCGGTGCGCCCGGAAGTCTCCGGTTTTGCGCCTCGCATGATCAAGATGAAGATCAACCCGGAAAAGATCCGCGACGTGATCGGCAAGGGCGGTGCGGTGATTCGTGCGCTGACCGAGGAGACCGGCACGACCATCGATATCGACGATGAAGGCAACATCACCATCGCCTGCGTGAGCGGTGAGGCCGGCGAGCTGGCGAAGAAACGCATCGAAGACATCGTGGCGGAAGTGGAAGTGGGCAAGATCTACGAAGGTCCGGTGGTCAAACTGCTGGATTTCGGCGCGCTGGTCAACATCCTGCCGGGCAAGGACGGCCTGCTGCATATCTCCCAGATATCGCACGAGCGTATCGCCAATGTGTCGGATCACCTGAAAGAAGGCCAGGTGGTCAAGGTCAAGGTGCTGGAAGTGGACGACAAGGGCCGCATGCGTCTCAGCATGAAGGCGCTGCTGCCCCAGCCGGAAGCCGCAGCACCGGCAGCCGAATAAGGCGGCCCGCTGCCGAGACGAGCCCCGCCTAGTACCCGCAAGGGGTAGGCCGGGGCTGTAAAGCCAACAAGTTGCCAACAGCCCCGCTCAGCGGGGCTTTTCATTGCAGCGGCTGGATTGAACGAAGGGAAGATATGGAATCGAGACTTTCATTGGCGCGCAGCCTGGTCGCCACCTTGCCGGCCGGTAAACCCGGCTTGTTCAACCCATGGGCGGACCGTTGTCCGCATGACGCCGCAGGCAACGGACCGGAAGCCAAGCTCGTGCGGCTGGCCTTGCATCTGGAATGCGAACCGGAGTTCATTCTGGCGGGCGAGGCACCCGGATACCAGGGCTGTCGCTACAGCGGCATCGCTTTCACCAGCGAGCGTCTGCTGGGCGAGGGAACCATCCCGCGCATCCCTGCCTTGCCGGGGCGCCTGTCGAACCGGCGTTTGCCGTTCTCCGAACCCTCCGCTACCATCGTGTGGAAGACGCTCTACCGGCTCGGCATCGCAGAGCGCACCATTCTGTGGAATGCGATGCAGCTGCATCCGCACCGTCCGGACAGCCTGTGGTCGAACCGGACACCGGCACCCGAGGAGATAAGGCTGGGCGAGCCTGCCTTGCGCCTGCTGGTTGAGGCATTCCCGCGCGCGAAGATCGTTGCGGTCGGCAAGAAGGCGGAAGGACTGCTGGGCGAAATGGGGGTGAAGGTCGCCGGGGCAGTGCGTCATCCGGCAAACGGCGGGGCGACCGAATTCGCCCGCGGACTGCAAGCACTGATATAGACGATGAGCGGCACCATCTTCGATCCCACATCCCCCCCACCCCAACCCTCCCCCGGCGGGAGAGGGGGCAAACGTCCGCAAAGCGAATTTTCCATCCCCGAATTTGTGGCCTCGCTGCCGTTGCAGCCGGGCGTGTACCGCATGCTGGACGGGGCCGGGCAGGTCTTGTACGTGGGCAAGGCCAACCAGCTGAAAAAGCGCGTCGGGTCCTACTTCCAGAAGAGCAACCTGTCTCCGCGCATCCAGTTGATGGTGTCGCACATCGCGCGCATCGAGGTGACGGTGACCCGTTCCGAGGCCGAAGCGCTGCTTCTGGAGAACAACCTCATCAAGTCGCTCAAGCCGCGATACAACATCCTGTTCCGCGACGACAAGTCGTATCCCTACATCGTGCTGACCGGTAGCCCGTCGCCGCGCCTGACCTATTATCGCGGAGCGATCGACAAGCGCCATCAATACTTCGGCCCTTATCCCAACGCGCAGGCGGCAAAGGAAAGCGTCAACCTGTTGCAGAAAGTGTTCAGGTTGCGCACCTGCGAGGAGGGAGTGTTCAACAACCGCACGCGACCCTGCCTGTTGCACCAGATTCATCGTTGCAGCGCGCCCTGTGTCGGCCTCATCAGCCCGGAGGATTACGCCACCGATGTGCGCAATGCCGCGCTGCTGCTGCAGGGCAAGTACGACGAGGTGGAGAAGCGTTTGCGCGCGGCGATGGAGCAGGCGGCGGAGCATTTGCAGTACGAACATGCCGCGGCATTGCGCGATCAGTTGCAGGCGCTGCACACGGTGCAGCAGAAACAGTTCGTGGAGAGCGGGCGCGATACCGACGCCGACATCGTCGCGGTGGTCGAGGCGGAAGGTGCGCTGTGCCTCAATCTGGCAGTGGTGCGGGGCGGACGGCACCTTGGCGACAAGCCGTTCTTCCCGCAGAACGTGCAGGGTCAGGACAGCGCCGAAGTGCTGGAGACATTCCTGGCGCAGCATTATCTGGAACGCAGTGTGCCGCCGTTGATCGTCACCGGCATCGAGATCGCCGGCGAAACGCTGGAGCAGCTGCTGACCGAGCAGGCCGGGCACAAGGTGCAGATACGCCATGCAGTGACGGGAGAGCGCAGGCAGTGGCTGGAAATGGCCCAGGCCAACGCGCTGCTGGCGCTGAAGCAGCAGGCAGGCCAGCAGGCGGGGCAGGCGCTGCGCCTTGATGCCCTGCGCAACGCCTTGTCGTTGCCGGACGTCAAGCGCATCGAGTGCTTCGATATCAGCCACACCATGGGTGAGGCAACGGTGGCTTCCTGCGTGGTGTATGACGACCTGGCGATCCGCCCGCAGGAATACCGCCGTTACAACATCGGCGGCATCACTCCGGGCGACGATTACGCGGCGATGCGCCAGGCCTTGCTGCGGCGTTACCAGAAACTGCAGGCAGGCGAGGGCAAGCGGCCGGACCTGCTCCTGATCGATGGTGGCGCGGGCCAATTGGGGATGGCGGTTGAGGTGATGGCGGAACTGGGACTGTCCGATATCGCGCTGGTCGGCGTCGCCAAAGGCGTGGAACGCAAGCCTGGCATGGAACAATTGTTACGACCCGATATGGAAAAGCCGTTACAATTGCCGCCAGACAGTCCAGCCCTGCATCTGATCCAGCAAGTACGCGACGAGGCGCACCGTTTCGCCATCAGTGGTCACCGCGCCAGGCGCGGCAAGGCTCGTACTGCATCATCGCTGGAAGATATCGAAGGCGTGGGCGAAAAGCGCAGGCGCAACCTGTTGACTCACTTCGGCGGGCTGAAGGGGGTGCAGCAAGCCAGCGTGGACGAATTGGCGCGAGTCGAAGGAATCAGCCCCGCGCTTGCGGAAAAGATTTACCAGCAACTCCATTAATCAATATTTGTTGCTGAAAAGATATATCAGCACCTACATTAGAGATGCCGCTCAACATACCGAATCTGCTGACCTGGTTCAGGATATTGATGATCCCCGTGTTCGTCGCGGTGTTCTATGTGTCGAACGACACGCTCAGCCTGCACGAGAAACACCTGCTCACCACCTTCCTGTTCTGGCTGGCGGCCATCACGGACTGGCTGGATGGTTATCTGGCGCGCGCATTGAACCAGGGTTCCGCTTTCGGCGCCTTCCTCGATCCCGTGGCCGACAAGCTGATGGTGGCCGCGGCGCTGATCGTGCTGGTCAAGCTGAACCTGGTCGATGTGATCATCGCCTTCATCATCATCGGCCGCGAGATCACCATTTCCGCCCTGCGCGAATGGATGGCGCAGCTCGGCAACAGCAAGAGCGTCGCTGTATCCATGCTGGGCAAATTCAAGACGGCCTTCCAGATGCTGGCCATCCTGTTCCTGCTGTATCAGGAACCCTTGTTCGGCATTTCGACGCTGTGGTGGGGGACTTTCCTGATCTATCTGGCTGCGGTGCTGACGCTCTGGTCGATGGTGTATTACCTGATGCTGGCGATGCCGCAGATCAGCAAGAAGTCGCGCGAACAAAATTGATTTTTTCCTGCCCGGCCTGTATAGTGCGCGGCCTTCGGGGTGTAGCGTAGCCTGGTAGCGCGCCTGCTTTGGGAGCAGGATGTCGGGAGTTCGAATCTCTCCACCCCGACCAGGTTCAAGTAGTACGAAGTTTGTTGGTTGCCGATGAATTGTGCCCGTAGCTCAACCGGATAGAGCACCAGCCTTCTAAGCTGGGGGTTACAGGTTCGATTCCTGTCGGGCACGCCAATGGATTTCAGGTTTCAATGGTGGCTGTAGCTCAGTTGGTAGAGCCCCGGATTGTGATTCCGGTTGTCGTCGGTTCGAGCCCGATCAGCCACCCCATATAATAAGAACCAATAAGCTTGCGCGAGGTGTCATGCGTCATGGCTTCGCTTGTTACAAGGGGTGTGCATCCGCACTGCTGTGTGGATATCTGTTCTTCCCCTCCATCGAGGCATACGCCGATAATTCCGCTTCAGAACTAGCCTACCTGCAGGACCTGCCCGTTGTGCTTGGCCCATCCCGCCTGTCGCAGCCTTTGTCGGATGCGCCCAATGCGACCACGGTGATCGATCGCCAGATGATCAAGGCATCCGGATTCCGCACGATCGCCGACCTGTTCCGTCTGGTGCCGGGAATGTATGTGGGGAACGCGGGGGCAAATGCGCCGTTCGTGTCGCTGAACGGCGTTTCCGACCAGTATTCTCATCGCATGCAAGTGCTGGTCGATGGCCGTAGCGTATATCTCCCGCCTTTCGGCGGCGTCGACTGGCAGGATCTGCCTTTGATGATCGACGATATCGAGCGCATCGAGGTGGTGCGGGGGCCGGCCGCCGCCTCGCACGGTTCCAACTCGTTCTATGGCGTCATCAACATCATTACGCGCGATGCCGGCAGCATGAACGGAAAAAGCATCTCGGCCAACAAGGGCACGATGGGCATCTCGGATGTATCGGCCCGTCTCGGCAAGGCCGGACAGGATGTCGATTACCGGCTGTCTTTCGGCTACCGCGCGGATGGGGGCGACAATCCGCAGATTGTGAACGACACCAGCGTGAACCGGCTGTTCAACCTGCGCACCAATTACCGGCCGGACAGCGAGAACAGCATCGATATACAGCTTGGGCTTAATCAGGGGGTGTACGGAATGGGCACGCTGGGGCGGCCGGAAGATGCGTTCAGGGATGCAACGACCGCGAACGATTTCCAGCAGCTGACCTGGCTGCATACCTGGTACGACCGCGACGAGAGCAAGCTGACCTATTACCGGATCAATCGGGCCTATACCGATCCTTACAAATGTATCGATTTCCTCATGTGCAAAGGCTACACGGCGAGTCCGGTTTCGCAAGGCTTCGCGCCGGACATGGCGAAGATACAGCGCCAGGAGCTTGAACTGCAGAATACGACCCAGATCGGCAGCAGCAACCGTGCGGTATGGGGCGGCAGCGTGCGTTACGACTATGTCGACCAGCCCTTGTTGTTCAACACTGCAGAGGCCTTGCTGCAATCGAGCGTCTTTGCCCACGACGAATGGCGGATGACGGACGCGACCCTGATGAACATGGGGGCGATGTACGAAGACGACGGGGCGGGGCATCGAAGCATCTCTCCCAGGGTCGCCTTGAACTATCACGTGCTGCCGCAGCATACGGTCCGCGCCTCGGTCTCCGCTGCGACGCGCAACCCGATGATGGCCGAGCTTTACATGAATACCCCGGCAGGAGGCTATTGGCCCAATGCCTATGTGCCGCCTGCCAACAATCTCCAGCCTGAAAAGATCCTGTCCAGGGAGCTTGGCTACGTCGGTCAGTTTGGCGACCTCAGCGTGGACGGGCGCGTCTATTACGACAAGGTGCGGGACATCATCATGCTCGATGCCTATGTCAACGGCAATCTGGCCAACCGGACGGACAGCTTCAAGAACCTGTTCGATGCCACCTTCAAGGGGCTGGATATATCTGCAAAATACCGCTGGCAGGAAGGCGATGTCATCGTGAACTATTCGCACCAGCAAACCAGCTGCGCATTCAGTTCCTATCCGACGCAATATTTCAATCCGACGCCGATTTCTGCCACCATGACCGCCGGTCAATATCTCGCACAAGCCTATCAGACGGATTATCTGAACCTGTGCAGCCAGTCGGTGCCGGAAAACAGCGGCAGCCTGCTGCTGGATCAGCGGCTGCCCGATTCATTCCGTTTCAGTATCGGTTACTATTTGCGCAGCCAGGTCAGGGTGACTGATGTGTCGTCCGGCTATCCGCCGGAATCGCCGATGCACAGGGTGGATCTGCGCATCGCAAAGGCTTTCGGCCAGGAAGAAAAACCAGGCGGGGGAGAGGTGGCTGTGGTCATCCAGAACGCATTCCAGGACAACTATACGGGATATGGCAATGTGCCGCAGCGTGTGAATCTCTTGTTCAATCGGCGGGCTTATTTTACTGCGACCTACAATTTCTAGCCGGGCAGCCGTTGCTTGCCTGTTCCACCGCACCATCGGCCGGATAATATCCTTGGCGCTGGCGTGCCTTCTGTCCGGCTTGCTGCCGGCACAGGCAGCCCCTTTGCGGGTGCAGGTCGTGCTGAGCGAACGGGGCGGGGCCTACCAGGAATTCAGCGATGCCCTGCGCGATGCATTGAGGGCGCAACAGGTCATCGTGAACGTAAGCGATGGCAATGCAGCAGACGATGCCGATCTGATCGTGGCGGTCGGCATGAAGTCCGCCAGTGCCTCCGTCGCGGCCAACAAGCCGGTGCTGAATGTGTTCGTGCCCAAGGCCGGTTACGACAAGCTGGCGAAACCGGCGGGGGGCGCCCGTTCGAGCGCCATCTATATCGACCAGCCGCTGGAGCGGCAGGTCTCCCTGCTGGTCGCCGCGTTGCCCAAGGCCGGGGAGGTCGGGGTGCTCTATACCGCTCCGCCGCCGGGGCTATCCAGCCTGAGACGCCTGCTTGCGGAAAGAAACCTGCAACTGCATGAACAGGCCGTCGGGCAGAACTCCTTGTTCGATGCGCTCGAAGATGTGCTGGCGAAGAGCGATGTCCTGCTGGTATTGCCGGATATCGAGATATACAACGCCGGAACGATACGCAACATCCTGCTGGCCGCATACCGCAAGCAGGTTCCCCTGATCGGCATCTCGCAATCGT
>JAJZUH010000153.1 GCA_021847165.1 Pseudomonadota bacterium | reverse complement strand
GCCACTTCCACTTCGCGTGCCATTTCCAGCCTCAAGCGCCTGTTCCGTTATCTGTTGCGACAGAACAAGATTGCCTCCGACCCGACACTGCAGATCGCTACGCCCAAGCTGCCGCGCAGCCTGCCCAAGAGCCTGACCGAAGAGGATGTCGAATTGCTGCTGAAGGCGCCCGATGTCGGTACGCCGCTGGGCCTGCGCGACCGCACCATGCTGGAAGTGCTATATGCCAGCGGGTTGCGGGTGTCGGAACTGGTCGGCCTGAGCGTGGCGCAAGTGAGTCTGGATATGGGCGTGACGCGCGTGATGGGCAAGGGCAGCAAGGAACGTCTGGTGCCGTTGGGCGAGGAGGCGCTGGACTGGGTCAGACGTTATTTGGCGGAAGCCCGTCCTGCGTTGCTTGCAGGGCAGGTCTCCGACGCACTGTTCGTCACCCAGAGAGGCGAAGGCATGACGCGGCAGATGTTCTGGTACCTCATCAAGAAACACGCAAAGGCAGGTGGCTTGCACAAGCCGCTATCGCCGCATACTTTGCGCCATGCCTTTGCCACACACCTGCTTAATCACGGCGCCGATTTGCGCGTGGTGCAGATGCTGCTTGGACATTCGGATATCTCGACGACGCAGATTTACACCCATGTGGCGCGGGAGCGGCTGAAGAGGTTGCATGCCCAGCATCATCCGAGAGGATGATCGCGCTCCGGAATCGCCTTGCATCGGACATGCTAAGATTCACGCCGTTCATCTGATCCGGATTCCGGCCCATGTCTGACACACCCCGCAATCTGCTCATTGAGTTCCTTTCCGACCTGGAGCAGACCGCCATCCTCTGGCAGCTGGCGCTGCTGGCATGCAGTCTGGCTGTTGCCTGGGGAGCGAGCCGCCTGTTGGCGCGCCGTTACCTCAGGCCGGCAGGAGTAGCGAAAGTCGGATTGGGCGGCGTGCACCGGGTGGTTTTCCCGTTGCTGGCGTTATTGCTGGTGTTGCTGGGAAGGTCGCTGCTCAGGAACTGGCACTCCATCAATCTTCTGAATATCGTCGTGCCCCTGCTGTTCGCCTGGATGCTGATCAGTCTGGTGGTCTATGCGCTGCGCCAGGTGTTTTCTCCGAGCAGCTGGCTGCACGGATCGGAGAGATTCATCGCGATGGCGGTGTGGGCCGGGTTTGCCTTGCATCTGACCGGGCTGCTGCCTGAAATATTCGAGGCCATGGATCACCTCGGCTTCCGTGTCGGCAAGCAGCAGATATCGCTGCTCATGATCGTGAGCGGCGTGCTTTCCATCCTGGTCACCATGCTGGGCGCGATGTGGCTCGGACGCGTGCTGGAAAACAAGATCATGGCTGCCGCGAATCTGGAGTTGAATCTTCGCGTTGTGCTCTCCAAGCTGACCCGCGCTGTGCTGGTGGTGATTGGCGTTCTTGTCGCATTGCCCCTGGTAGGTATCGATATCACCGTGCTGTCGGTGTTCGGCGGCGCCGTGGGCGTCGGTATCGGGTTCGGCCTGCAGAAAATCGCCAGCAATTACGTGAGCGGGTTCATCATCCTGCTCGATCGTTCCATTCATCCCGGCGATGTGCTGACGGTGGACGGTCGTTTCGGCAAAGTCTCGCAACTGACGGCACGCTATCTGGTGCTGCAGAGCACGGATGGCACCGAATCGATCATCCCGAATGAGACGCTGGTCAGCTCAACGGTCGTCAATCACACCTACACCAACCGGCAGATACGCATCGGCATACCCGTGCAGGTGAGTTATCAGAGCGATCTGCAGCGTGCCATGGAAATCATGAAGCAGGCGGCGGGCAATCAGCCGAGGGTGCTGACCGATCCGGAAGCGAAGGTCTACCTCAAGTCGTTTGGCGACAACGGCATCGACCTGGAGCTGGGCATCTGGATCAATGACCCGGAACAGGGGCAACTCAATCTGTGCTCTGACATCAATATGGAGATCTGGCGCAAGTTCCGGGAAGCGAATATCGAGATTCCCTATCCGCAGCGAGACATTCGCATCATCAACGCCCAGCAGGGAGTCGTCTTCGGGCCATGAGGTTGCCATGGCCGTTCCCGGCCATGTGATGCAGGCAATCTCAGGCAGTGCAGATCAGGGTCAGGATGGCTATCGGAAAGATCACATTCACACAGTTGGATAATGCCCCTGTGAAAGAACGCAGAATGTCGACAATCGGATAAGTAACCTTCATTTTCACCTCCATCGGAACGGATGAAGGCTATTTTCCTGTTCCGGTATTGCAGGATGATTAAGGCCGCACGATTGGCCGAAATTTAATAATTTTGCAATCTGGCATCGATAATATTCATACCGTTTTCTCCTCCCCTAGAGAACACTTGCACTTCGGCAACGAGGTGCATTTTTTTTGCCTTATTCATCGGAGAGGATTGCGGGACTGTTGCCAGGGGGGCGTGATCGCCATAACGCGTTGTTTCTAGTGGTGGAGGTGATCAGGATCGAACTGACGACCTTCTGATTGCGAACCAGACGCTCTCCCAACTGAGCTACACCCCCACGTCAACCGAATCCTAAAGGCAAAACGCCAGTTTGGAAAGGGCAAGCCGTATCGGGCGCGCGAGGTTCCTAATTTAACGAATTCCTGCAATAATCCCGGCACGAAACGATATTTCCGGAATGAGACACAGCATGGCTTTGACACAAGATGATCTGAAACGCGCGGTTGCCCAGGCAGCGATCGCCTATGTACCGGCCGATTGCATTGTTGGCGTGGGTACCGGTTCCACTGCAAATTTCTTCATCGATGAACTGGCCAAAATCAAGCACAAGATACGTGGCGCGGTCGCCAGCTCGGAAGCATCTGCCAAACGTCTGCAGGGGCACGGCATCGAAGTGTTGTCCCTGAACGACGCGGGCGATCTGCCGGTGTACGTGGACGGTGCGGACGAGATTACCCGCCACATGCACATGGTCAAGGGCGGCGGCGGCGCGCTGACGCGGGAAAAAATCGTGGCGGCGGCCAGCAAGAAATTCATCTGCGTGTGCGATGCCAGCAAGCTGGTGGATGTGCTGGGCAAGTTTCCTTTGCCGATCGAGGTGATTCCGATGGCGCGCAGCTATATCGCGCGCGAACTGGTGAAACTGGGCGGGCAGCCGAAGTTGCGCGAAGGTTTTACCACCGATAACGGCAACGTCATCCTCGATGTGCATAACCTGCAGATCATGAACCCGGTAGAGCTGGAAACCACATTGAACCAAATGGCCGGCGTGGTGACCAATGGCTTGTTTGCCCGCCGTGCGGCGGATGTGCTGTTGCTGGGCACGCCGGAGGGCGTGAAGACGCTCACCGCCTGAGCCGGCGTAACAAAAGTTTAACGGCGTATCGGTAGCATCCGTCATTTGCAATAATCCCTTTTCAAGGAACAGACATGGCCAGTAGCGAACATACCTCGAAACAGTTCGATGCAGAACTCGAAGCGGTACGTGCCCGCGTCCTGCAGATGGGTGGTCTGGTGGAAAGCCAGATACGCCTGGCGGTGGAGTCGCTGCTCACTGGCGATGTGGCGCTGATGAACCGGGTGATCGAAGACGACCATCGCGTGAATTCCCTGGAAGTGGAGATCGACGAGAGTTGCAACCGCATCCTGGTGCGCCGCCAGCCGGCGGCAGGCGACCTGCGCATGATCACGACGGTCATCAAGACCATCACCGACCTGGAGCGCATCGGCGACGAGGCCGAGAAGATCGCCCGCATGGCCAAGCTGCTGTCGCAGAAGGAGCGCCTGTATCTGCCGCGCTACAACGAGATCAAGCACGCCTCGGATATCGCGCTGGACATGCTGCGCAAGTCGCTGGACGCCTTCGCACGCCTCGATCTCTCCACTGCAGCTCAAGTGGTACGCCAGGACGAACAGGTCGACGAGGAATTCCGTTCCATCATGCGCTATCTCATCACCTTCATGATGGAAGACCCGCGTACGATCTCCACGTCGCTGGAAATCCTGTTCGTGGCCAAGGCGATCGAGCGTATCGGTGACCATGCAAAGAACATGTCCGAATACGTGGTGTACATGGTCAAGGGCCGCGATGTGCGCCACGTCACCGTGGAAGAGATCGAGCGCGAAGTTCTCGAATAACGCCTGTGCAACAACCCATCCTTGCCGCAGTCGATCTCGGCTCCAACAGTTTTCGACTGCAAATCGCCCGTGTGGAGAATGACCAGCTGTACATGCTGGACGGCTTGCGCGAAGCGGTGCGCCTGGCTGCCGGAATAACCGAAGACAAGCGGCTCGACAAACCGGCGCAACAACGCGCACTTTCCTGTTTGCAACGTTTTGGCGAGCGGCTGCGCGGGTTGCCGCGCGAGGCGGTGCGTGCGGTCGGCACCAATTCACTGCGCGTCGCCAAGAATGCGCCGGAATTCCTGCAGCAGGCGGAGGCCGCACTCGGTTTTCCCATCGACGTGATTGCGGGTCGCGAGGAAGCGCGCCTCATCTATCTCGGTGTCGCCCGGACGTTGCCGCACACGGAAGGCAAACGGCTGGT
>JAJZUH010000006.1 GCA_021847165.1 Pseudomonadota bacterium | reverse complement strand
ACTCCCATTCGATGGTCGCCGGGGGCTTGCCCGAGATATCGTAGACCACCCGGTTGATGCCGCGCACTTCGTTGATGATGCGGTTGGAGACCTTGCCCAGCAACTCATACGGCAGATGCGCCCAGTGCGCTGTCATGAAATCCTGCGTCTGCACCGCACGCAACGACACCACCCATTCGTAGGTGCGTCCGTCGCCCATCACGCCAACCGATTTCACCGGCAGAAATACGGTGAATGCCTGCGAGGTCTTGTCGTACCAGCTCTTGCCGTCGGCATCCCTGGTGTTGCGCAATTCTTCGATGAAGATGGCATCGGCGCGGCGCAGCAGGTCCGCATACTCGCGCTTCACCTCGCCCAGGATGCGCACGCCCAGGCCGGGGCCGGGGAACGGATGGCGGTACACCATGTCGGCCGGCAATCCCAGCGCCACCCCGAGTTCGCGCACTTCGTCCTTGAACAGTTCGCGCAACGGCTCCAGCAGTTTCAGGTGCATGGATTCCGGCAGGCCGCCGACGTTGTGGTGCGACTTGATGGTGTGCGCCTTCTTGGTCTTGGCACTGGCCGACTCGATCACGTCGGGATAGATGGTGCCCTGCGCCAGCCATTTGGCCTGCTTCAGCTTGGCCGATTCGCGCTGGAACACTTCGACGAACTCGCGGCCGATGATCTTGCGTTTCTGCTCGGGATCGCTGACCCCGGTCAGGTGCTTCATGAATTCGCCGCTGGCATCGACATGGATGACCTTCATGCGCAGGTTCTTCGCAAACGTTTCCATCACCTGCGCGCCTTCGTTCAGGCGCAGCAGGCCGTTGTCCACGAATACGCAGGTGAGCTGGTCGCCGATGGCGCGATGGATCAGCGCTGCCGCCACGGAAGAATCCACCCCGCCGGACAGGCCGAGGATGACCTCTTCGCTGCCAACCTGCGCCTTGATCTTCGCCACTGCCTCGGCGATGTAGTCCGGCATGTTCCAGTCCTGCCCGCAACCGCAGATGTCGTGCACGAAACGGCCGATGATGGCCTTGCCCTGATGGGTGTGGGTCACTTCCGGATGGAACTGCACCGCGTAATAGCGGCGCGATTCGTCTGCCATGGCAGCAAACGGCGTTGCCTCGTTGGAAGCGATGGCCGAAAAGCCGGGCGGCAGTGCCGTCACCTTGTCGCCGTGGCTCATCCACACGTCGAGCAGGCCGTGGCCCTGCGCGTTGGTCTTGTCCTGGATGCCGTCGAACAGCTTCGAATGACCTTGTGCGCGAATCTCCGCATAACCGAACTCGCGCACTTTTCCGCTCTCGACCTTGCCCCCCAGTTGCGCCGCCATGGTCTGCATGCCGTAGCAGATGCCGAACACCGGCACCTTCAGGTCAAACACGACTTGTGAGGCTTTCGGCGTCTCCTCCTCGTATACGGAATTCGGCCCGCCGGACAGGATGATGCCGGCGGGATCGAAGGCCCGGATATCCGCCTCGCTCATGTCCCACGGATGCAGCTCGCAATAGACATGGGTCTCGCGCACGCGGCGCGCGATGAGTTGGGTGTATTGGGAGCCGAAATCTAGGATGAGTATCTTTTTATGCATGTCAGTGATCGTGGATCGGAAATAGGAAAGGGGGAAGAGTGATGTTGGCAATCGCCTGTCGCTCTTCCCCCATCTCCCTTCCCGCAGTGTTAGTCAATATGATAGTTAGGCGCTTCTTTGGTGATCTGCACGTCATGTACGTGCGATTCGCGGATGCCGGCAGAAGTGATCTCGACGAATTCCGCCTTGGCATGAACCGTGGCAATGTCGGGACAGCCAAGGTAGCCCATGCTGGCTCGCAAGCCGCCCAGCAACTGATGGATCACCGCCAGTGCGCTGCCTTTGTACGGAACGCGGCCTTCGACGCCTTCCGGCACCAGCTTGTCCTGATTGTTCTCGTTGTCCTGGAAATAGCGGTCGCTGGAACCTTGCTGCATCGCGCCCAGACTGCCCATGCCGCGATAGGACTTGTATGAGCGGCCCTGATACAGTTCGATCTCGCCAGGAGCCTCCTCTGTTCCGGCGAACAGGCCGCCCAGCATGACCGCATGTGCGCCGGCCGCGATGGCCTTGGCGATATCGCCGGAGAAGCGCACGCCGCCGTCGGCGATGAGCGGCACCTCCGAATCGGCCAGCGCATCCGCCACGTTCTGGATGGCCGATATCTGGGGCACGCCGACCCCTGCCACCATGCGCGTGGTGCAGATGGAGCCGGGGCCGATGCCGACCTTGACTCCGTCCGCTCCGTGATCGACCAGCGCCCTGGCTGCCGCACCGGTGGCGATGTTGCCGCCGATCACATCGACCTTGGGGAAATTCTTCTTGACCCATTGCACGCGGCTCAGCACGCCTTGCGAATGGCCATGCGCAGTGTCCACCACCAGCACATCCACGCCGGCCTCGACCAGCAGCGCCACGCGCTCTTCCGTGCCTTCGCCCACGCCCACGGCGGCGCCGACGCGCAGACGACCCAGCTCGTCCTTGCACGCCAGGGGGTGTTCGCTCGACTTCAGGATGTCCTTCACGGTGATGAGGCCACACAGTTCGAATGCATCGTTGACCACCAGCACCCGTTCGATGCGGTGCTTGTGCATCAGGCTGCGCGCTTCATCGCGATTGGAGCTCTCGTTGACGGTGATCAGCCGGTCCCGCGGCGTCATGATGTTGGTGATGGACTGGTCGAGATTGCTCTCGAAGCGCAGGTCGCGGTTGGTCACGATACCGACCACCTGCTTTCCCTGCAGCACCGGCAGGCCCGAGATCTTGTGCTGGCGGGTGAGATTCAGCACGTCGCGCACGGTCATGTTGGGTGCGATGGTGATGGGATCCTTCACTACGCCACTCTCGAAACGCTTGACCTTGGCGACCTGTGCCGCCTGCTCTTTTGCCGTCATGTTCTTGTGCACGATGCCGATGCCGCCCTCCTGGGCCAGGGCGATCGCCAGGCGCGCTTCGGTCACGGTATCCATCGCGGCGGACAACAGCGGAATGTTCAGGGTGATATTGCGGGTGAGCTGGGTGCGCAGGCTGACTTCGCGCGGCAACACATTGGAATGCGCCGGCAGCAGCAGCACATCGTCGAAGGTGAGGGCTTTTTGTGTGATACGCATGGGAACCTTCCTCTGCAAAGCGCGCATTATATCAAAACTTGCGCAGAGGCCGCACAGCGATTACCCGCCGCCTTTGCCTTTCCTGCCCATGACATAGATCAGGTACTCGAAGAACACGTCGCACCAGCTCTGGTCGTTGTCCTTCAGCGTCATCAACAGCTTGTTGACCTCGCTGATCGGCCAGTTCGCATTGAACCGCACCAGCCTTTCCTGGGCATAGCTCGCCAGCAGCACCTTCAGGCCGTCCCCCTGCTTGTTGATCTCCTTCAGCATGAGGGCCAGATCCTTGTCGGAATCGATCTCGGCCGTGATATCGCCATAAGCCTTGGGGTGCTGCTTGGTATATTCGATGAAATTGCTCAGGAGGTAGAAAAACTCGCTCCGGTTGTTTTCGGTCACCGAATCGCCCAGCATGAAAGGCAACACCGTCAACTCCAGCCAGTAATAGTTCAGCTTGGGGTTCTTCCGCTTGCTCACTCCCACGAAACCCTGGCGCTCCTGCGCCCGATGGATGCAATCGTCCAGTATCAGCTTGTCGGAAGCGCGCGTCGTCAGTTCCGCCCCGTTCAGCACGGCGGGATCGACCAGGAAGAAATCCGGCACATCGTCGAACAGCTTGCCGGTATTCTGGTGGGCGCGGTAATAGCTGCGGAATAGCCGAAGTGCCAGATCCTGATTCTTTTCCACCAGGAAATAATCCTGATTGATTCCAGTCGGCGAATGTTTGTGTGACATTTCGGCTTGCGGCTCCGCTAGTTGTCGTTTCCACCCGCCTGCGATCAGGGGGCCGGTAAAACTCGGGCGCTATCATAAATTGACGCGAGACAAATTAACAGCTAGTTTCGCAACCACAATTCACCGGAGGAATCGCCATGAAGCACTTTCTTGCAACCTTGGTACTGGCGCTGTTCGCCCTGAATGCCCATGCCGGGCTCAACAAATGGGTCGACGCCGATGGCAAGGTTCATTATTCCGATACCCCGCCGCCCGATGTGGCCACCCAGACGGTACGCGATATCGCCGGCAAAAGCGCCCCGGATGCCGCGGCCAGTTCTGTACCCAAGACTTATATAGAGCGCGAGGCCGAATGGAAGAAGGCCCGGCAGGAAAAAGACGATGCGGCCAAGAAACAGGCCGAGCAGGACAAACAGGCCGAGGCCAAGAAGAGCAACTGTGCCGCCGCGCGCGAAAACGCACGCATCCTGGAAGACAGTCCGCGCATCTCGACCTATGACGCGAATGGCGACCGCGCCATCATGGACGACGCGGCCCGCGCCCAGAACCTGGAGAATGCACGCAAGGCGATCAGGGAAAACTGCAATTAGGCTGCGACTGCAGCCTTGCCGCCGGCATCCTCGCGCAGCTTCATCGCCTCTTCGATATCCACCGACACCACCTTGGACACGCCGCGCTCCTGCATGGTCACCCCGACCAGCTGCTGCGCCATCTCCATGGTGATCTTGTTGTGGCTGATATAGACGAACTGCGTCTTGTCCGACATCTTCTGGATCAGCTTGCACAGCCGCTCGGTATTGGTATCGTCCAGCGGCGCATCCACCTCGTCCAGTACGCAGAACGGCGCCGGATTGAGCTGGAACAGCGAAAATACCAGCGAAATAGCCGTCAGCGCCTTCTCGCCGCCAGACAGCAGGTGGATGGAAGCGTTCTTCTTGCCCGGCGGATGCGCCATCACCTGCACCCCGCTGTCGAGGATCTCGTCGCCAGTCAGCACCAGTTTCGCATCGCCGCCGCCGAACAGGATAGGGAACAGCTCGGACAGGTGGCGGTTCACCTCATCATAGGTGGCCATCAGCAGGTCGCGCGACTCCTTGTCGATGCGGCGGATCGCGTCTTCCAGCGTCTCGATCGCCTCGTTCAGGTCTTTCGCCTGCGCATCCAGGTAAGTCTTGCGCTCCTGGGCCGACTGCAACTCTTCCAGCGCCGCCAGATTCACCGCCCCTAATGCCGTAATCTCGTTGCCGAGGCGCGTCAGTTCGTTCTGCAGGCCGCCGGCCTTGGCGCCTTCGATCAGCGGCAGCAGTGGCGCTTCGTCCACGCCTTGCAGCTGTTCCGCCCATTGCTCGAACTGGATCCGGGCTTCCTGCTCCTTCAGCGTGATCTCGCTTACTTTCTCGCGCAGCGGATTCAGCTTCTGTTCGCAGAGCATGCGTTCCTGTTCCATGCGATTCAGGTTCATGGTGGCATGCTCCAGCGTGTTGCGCGCCTCGGCCAGCACCTGCTCTTTCGCCTGTCGCTGCTGCAACGCCGCCTGCAACTGCTGGTCGGCATCGCCCTCGCTCAGGTTGGCCTGCTCGTTGCGGCTGTGCGCCAGCGCCTCTTCCAGTTGCGTGAGCGTCTCGCCGTGCTGCCTCAGGTTCTGCTCCAGATCGGCCAGCTTCTCGGCGCAGGTCTTGGCGAAGAAACGCGCCTCCTGCAACTCGTGCTGCGCCTTCTGCGCACGGTCGCGCTGCTCGCGCAACAGATTGTCCTGGGTTCCGGCCTGCTGCCGCGCCTGATCGCTCTCCATCTGCTGCGACGACAGCTTTTCGCGCTGAATCGTCATCTGCTCGGCGATCTCCTCCATCTGGCGCTGCTCGTTGGCGATGCGGTCCGCCAGCTCTTCCAGCTCCTGCGCGATCTGCACGCTGCGCTCCTGCGTGCGTTCGTTGGCCTGGGTCAGCTTCAGGATCTGCATCTGTACGCCGTGCTGGCGTTGTTGCAACTCGCTGACGGAATTGCGCAGCGGCGCCATGCGGCCTTCGACGGTGTGATAGGCCTCCTCCGCCGCCGCAGACTGTTGCTTGCCCTGCTCCAGCGCCGCATTGCGCTGCCCGACTTCCTGCTGCAGCTGTTCGATCTCGCGCTGACGCGCCAGCACGCCGTGCAACTGGCTGTCAGGCGCATGGAACAGCACGCTGTGCGCGCCGACCAGATGACCTTGCGCCGTCACCAGCCAGGCGCCGGCCGGCAGATGGGCACGCCGGTCCAGCGCCTCGTTCAGGCCGGCTACGGCATACACCCCGGCCAGCCAATCCGTCACCACGGGTGCCGCCTGCGCATCCTGGCAGCGCACATAATCCGCCAGCGGCGTCAGGCCGCCTTGCGCAGCAGCATTGCCCGCGCGCGAACCATCCGCCGCGTACACGGCCAGTTTGGCCGGTGGCGCATCGTTCCAGCCAGCCGCATCTTCCAGCCGCGGCAATGCCAGCGCGTTGATCCGCTCGCGCAGCACCGCCTCCAGCGCGTCCTCCCAGCCCGGCTCGATGCTGATGGATTGCCACAGGCGCGGCGCGTGATCCAGCTGGTGCCGCGTCAGCCAGTCCTTCAGATTCTTGTCGTTGTCGAGCTGCGCCTGCAATTGTTGCAGCGCATTCAGGCGCGCTTCGGCTTGCGCCAGCTGGCGTCCCAGTTCCTGTACGGCATCGCGCTGGCGACGGCGCTCCGCATCGGCGAGCGGCAGGCGCTCCTGCAATTCGGCCAGTTGCTGCTGCTGCATCTCGTATTCGGCCTGCATCTCGGCAAGCTGTTGCTGGCTCTGCTCCAGCAACCCGATGTCCACCTGCGGCAGGTTGTCGCGCTCCAGCATCAGGCGCGAACGGCGGTTGTCCAGCTGCTGCACGTTGCCTTGCACATGGCCGCGCTGGGTCTCGAATATCTGCAGTTGCTGCTGGATCAGCATCTGCTCGCGCTGCATGGCATTGAGGCGTTCCTGTGCCACGCGCGCCGCCTCTTCGACTTGCGGCAGGCTCTGCGCCTCCACTTCGCTGCGATTCTCGCAGGTCGCCACGCGCACGGCAGCGTCTTCCTGCTGTTGCTGCCAGTGGGTGCGCAAGGTGCGCAGGCCCTGTAACTGCGTCTGCTGCTGCGCAATCTGGCGCTCGCCGTTCTGGATCTGTTGCGACAGGCGGTTGCGCTGCTCGACGATGAAGGCGATCTGCTGCTCCAGCCGCAGCACTTCGGCATTGCTCTCATACAGCTCGCCCTGCCTGGCATGCAAGGCATCGGACAAACCGAAATGCTCGCTGCGCGCGGTCTCCAGCCTGGCTTCCACTTCGCGGAGTTTGGCGATCTCGGCTTCCAGGTCGTTCTTGGTCTTCTCCACTTGCTGCGCCAGGCGCACCCGGCGGGTTTCGGCTTCCTGCTTGTTCACCAGCCACAGCAGTTTTTGCGTGGTTTCGCGCCGCGCTTCCAGCTCGCGATAGGTCTTGGCCACCTCCGCCTGCCCGCCCAGATGCACCAGTTGCTTGTCGAGCTCCTGCAGGATGTCGCTGACGCGCAGCAGGTTGTCGCGCGTATCGCCCAGGCGCAGCTCGGTCTCGCGGCGGCGGTCGCGGTACTTGGACACGCCTGCCGCTTCCTCCAGGAACACTCTTAACTCTTCCGGCTTGGCCTCGATGATGCGCGAGATCATGCCCTGCTCGATGATGGCGTAGGCGCGCGCGCCGACCCCGGTGCCCAGGAAGATGTCGGTGATGTCCTTGCGGCGCACGGTCTGGTTGTTGATGTAGTAGCTGGAATCGCCGTCGCGCTGCAGCACGCGTTTGATGGAGATCTCGGCGTAGGTCGCCCACTGCCCGCCGACCTTGCCCAGCGAGTTGTCGAACACCAGCTCGACGCTGGCGCGCGCCACCGGTTTGCGCGTGCCGGCACCGTTGAAGATCACGTCCTGCATGGATTCCCCGCGCAGCGCCGAAGCGCGCGATTCGCCCAGCACCCAGCGCAGCGCGTCGATGACGTTGGACTTGCCGCATCCGTTGGGGCCGACGATGCCCACGAGCTGGCCCGGCAGCGCGATATGGGTGGGATCAACGAAGGACTTGAAACCGGCTAACTTTATATGTGCGAGACGCAATTTGACTCAGGCTGACGATATAATGCGCCGCATTCTAACCCAAGCCGGAAACCTCACCAAATGACCACGCAACCCAGCAAGACTCTGGAGACTTTCGACAACCCGCAACCCGGGCGCGATTACCACATCCACATGGAGATTCCCGAATTCACCTGTCTGTGCCCGAAGACCGGCCAGCCGGATTTCGCCACCCTGATCCTCGACTACATCGCCGACGAGAAATGCGTGGAGTTGAAGAGCCTTAAGCTCTATATCTGGTCGTTTCGCAACGAAGGGCATTTCCACGAGGACGTGACCAACCGCGTGCTGGACGATCTGGTCGCCGCCACGCAGCCCCGCTTCATGCGCCTCACTGCCAAGTTCTATGTGCGCGGCGGCATCTTCACCAATGTCGTGGCGGAACACCGCAAGCCCGGCTGGCAACCCGCGCCGCTGGTCGATCTGACCCAGTTCCAGGCGCAATCCAATACGCGCGGTTAAAGCGAACGCAGCACGCTTTCGAACTCGGCCAGCGGAACCGGCCTGCCGAACAGGTAGCCCTGGAAGGCGTGGCAACCCCGCAAATCAAGGAACTCGCGCTGTGCTTCGTTCTCCACGCCCTCCGCGATGACGTCCAGTCCCAGCACTTCGCTCATCGCAATAATGGTTTGAACGATGGCTGCATCGTTTGCGTCATTGACGATGTCGCGCACGAAAGACTGGTCGATCTTGATCTGATCCAGCGGCAGCTGTTTGAGGTATTGCAGCGAGGAATAGCCCGTGCCGAAATCGTCCATCGAGAAACTTACGCCAGACAGTTTCAGTTCGCGCATCTTGGCAATGGCATCTTCGACGTTCTCCAGCACGATGCTTTCGGTCAGTTCGAGCTTGAGCAACTCCGGCTTCGCCCCCGTTTCCAGCAGCGTGCGCTGCACTTGCGCAACGAAGTTCGGGCTGCGGAACTGCTTGGCACTCACGTTCACGGCCAGCGTCAGGTCGCGCGTCAACCCATCCCCTTGCCAGGCTTTGAGCTGTGTACATGCGGTCCGCAATACCCAGAGGCCGATAGGAACGATATGCCCGGTCTCTTCTGCCAGGGGGATGAACTGGGACGGCGGGATCAGTCCGCGCTGGGGATGCTGCCAGCGCAACAGCATCTCTGCACCGAGCGGACGGGACCGGTTGTCCACCTGTATCTGGTAATGCAGGCAAAGTTGCTGCCGTTCGAGCGCATGCCTCAGCTCTTCCGCAAGCTCGGCGCGCGCCTCGACGGCTGCCTGCATCACCGGATCGTAGAAACGAATGGTGTTGCGCCCCGCGGTCTTGGCCTGGTACATCGCGGTATCAGCATATTTCAGCACATCGTCCAGGCTTTGCTGATGACCGCGAAACAGCACGATCCCGATGCTGGGCGTGCTGTAGTGCACATACTGCCCCAGTTGATAGGGCTGGCTCAGAAGGTCGCGTATCTTCTCGGCGACCGTATCCGCCTGGGCAGCCGCTTCATCCGATATCTGGCTCAGGGAGCCGAGGATCACGACAAACTCGTCGCCGCCCAGCCGCGCCACCGTATCGCCGTCGCGCACGCAGGTATTGAGCCGCTGTGCCACTTCGACCAGCAAGCGGTCGCCGACATCGTGCCCCTTGGTATCGTTGAGCGTCTTGAAATTGTCGAGATCGAGGAACAGCACCGCACCATGCTGCCCGGTGCGGGCCTCCAGCGAGAACGCCTGCTGCAAACGCTCGATCAGCAGGCGGCGATTCGGCAGATTGGTCAGCGGGTCGTAGAAAGCCAGCTGGTGTATCTGCGCCTCGGCTTCCTTGCGCTTGCTGACATCGGAGAACAGGCCGACGTAATAAAGCAGCGTACCGGCTTTGTCATTCACGCGATGGATACTCAGCCAGCTTGGATAAACCTCCCCGTTTTTGCGCCGGTTCCAGATCTCGCCCTCCCAATGCCCGCTGCCTGTGATGTCGTCCCACATCTTCTGGTAAAAGACGTGGTCGTGACGCCCGGATGCCAGCAGATGGGGATTCTTGCCATGCACTTCTTCCGCTTCGTAGCCGGTGATGCGCGTGAACGCGGGGTTGACTTCGATGATGTTCGGCGAGGCGTCGGTAATCACCACTCCGGAATAGCTGCTCTCGAACACCTGCTCCAGCAGATCGCGCTGCGAAACCAGATCGCTGGTGTACGCATCGTTGTTGCGGCACAGCACGATGGCCTTGGCCAGATGCGCCAGCACCGGCTGCAGCATCGTGATCAACGGCAGGCTTGTCTCCGGTTTCTCTGCCGCAAGAAGAACGATCACGCCGCGATGATCGATGGGGAGTCTGAGATAGGCTCCGTATCGCGCCTGGGTACAACCCAAGGCCGACAACAATTCCGCCTGTCCGGATTCGTTCCCCGCCGCCTTGCAGACCAGCGCGGAGGGCATGGCGACATGCTTGCCGATCGCGCCGATCAGGTCGAAATCGCCCACCACCGCATCGAGGCGCACTTCGACCGATTCGCCCGCCTGATTGCACGGAGCAACATCCAGGCAGATGAATCCGGCGGAGAACGAGGTGTGATACAGCAGTCGCTGCAAGGTGCGCGTCAGCAGCGGCTTGACGCTGATTTCGCTGCCGATGGTGACGACCAGGTCGTACAGTACCGGCAGGATGTCGTCGCGTTCCATGCTACCAGCGCGCGGCGACCAGCGTGGCATTGTGGAAGAGCGGATAGCCCTGCACCGTCGACCCGCCGATCTCCCCCAGCGAAAGCGCACCGGCAACCCGTCCGGCGCGGGTCAGCCCGCTAAACGCCTCCAGTTCGGTCGTTGCCATTGCCCCCCCGAGATGCAGCCGCCTCCCCGCACAATAGAACAGCAGCAATTCCGCGCCGGCGACATCCCCATTCAGCTTGTTCAGACCTTCATGCAGCTTGTGCAAGGTCTCGACCGTGCGCACGGTCGGCGCTTTCAATAGCGTCAATACGGAATTGGCTGGCACCTCCCCCACGCAGAACAGCGAGCCGTCTTCCGTCAGCATGACCGGGATGCGCACCAGCACATGATGATTGGCGCGCACGATGCCGAAAGGAAAATGGACACCATATTGATAGAAGTTCTCCGCCGTGACCTCCTCGCCAAAATGCTCGCGCACCAGTTCACGGTACACTTCGAATGCGGGACGCCAGTCGATCTGCGAGATGCAGTTGCCCTTGGTCGAGGTCGCATAGGACGTATGCGGATTGGCATGGTAGCCATGTTCCAGGATCGCCCCTTTGTGCCGCGTCAGCAACATCAGCAGCAGCCCGTTCTGCACGGTGCGGGAGGAATCGAACAGGCAGGGCATCGGCTGGAAGGTCTCGCTGCCCGCATTCGCTCCGGCATAATGGACCCGGTTCGCCAGATGCAGATAGAGCGTATCCAGCAACGTGCCGATATTCGGCACCATGGCATCGAACAGCATGAACAGCGTGAGGTCCGGCACATGGTCGATCTGGGCCCGGACATCGTTGGCGATCCTCTCAGCCGCGCGTTCCGCCTCTGCCGTTTCCGCCGGCAGGTTGTCGTACAGTGCGAAATAGGGCATCTGCTCGAAACACAGCAGCCACACGCCATCCGTCAGGAACTGGCCGTCCCGCACCAGTGCCGGAAAGATCGCCCCGGCCAGCGGCACCTTGTGTTGCGCGCAAACCGCCTGCAACACCGGAACCTTGTCTTTTTCCGCCTCCGGCAGCAGCGCGCAGATGCCCAGCGCGGGGTGCAGCGCCTGCAGTTCGGCCAGCTTGCGCTCGATGGTTCCCGCCTCGACCTGCGGCAGGTAGTGCATCATGCTTGCCTTGTCCATATCGTCCCCGCTGTTCTCCCGTCATGGCCGCCGTGCCACGCACGATCGGCCAGGGCATTCCGTTTCCGCGCCCCTGTCGGCATACTGGGTGCGCAGTTCCCCAATGCCGGTTTTCTCATGGGCAGGATGCTAGCACGATGATGGGATTAAAATAACTGCCTCCCCACTCTGCGAGGTGATCATGGAATACAGGCAACTCGGCAACAGCGACCTGAAGGTGTCGGCACTGTCCCTCGGCACCATGACGTTTGGCGAACAAAATAGCGAGGCCGATGCCCATGCCCAGCTCGACCTTGCCGTTTCATGCGGAGTGAACTTCATCGATACCGCCGAGATGTATCCGGTTCCGCCGCGCGCCGAAACCGCACATCGCACCGAACGATATATCGGCACCTGGCTCAGGCATCAGCAACGCGACAAGCTGGTCGTCGCCACCAAGATCGCCGGCCCCGCGCGCGGCTTCGGCTGGATACGCGACACGCCCCGCATCAACCGTGCGCATCTCAATGCGGCTATCGATGCCAGCCTGCAGCGCTTGCAGACCGATTACGTGGACCTCTACCAGATACACTGGCCGGATCGCTACGTGCCGATGTTTGGCGCGACCAGCTACGATGCGACACAGGAACGCGACAGCACTCCCATCGCCGAACAGTTGTCCGTCCTGGCGGAACTGGTCAAGGCCGGCAAAGTGCGGCATATCGGCCTCTCCAATGAAACGCCTTGGGGAGTTGCCGAATTCGTCCGCTGCGCCGAACAGTCGGGATTGCCGAGGATCGTCAGCATACAGAATGCCTACCACCTGATGAATCGCACCTTCGAAGCCGGCCTCGCCGAGATCTGCCGTCATGCCAACGTTGGCCTGCTCGCCTACAGTCCGCTCGCTTTCGGCTGGCTGACGGGCAAATACCTGGACGATCCCCGCGTCCGTGGCCGCATCACCCTCTTCCCGGGCTTCGGTCAGCGCTACGACAAACCCAACGTGCCGGCGGCCGCACGCGAATATGCGCGCATCGCCCGGGAAGCCGGACTTTCCCCTGCATCGATGGCACTTGCCTTTGCCAGGACACGCTGGTTCACCGGCAGCGTCATCCTCGGTGCGACCTCCCTGAATCAACTGCAGGAGAACCTGGATAGTGCCGCAGTCACGCTGGCGCCGGATGTGCTGGACAGGATCGAGGCCGTACACAGGCATTACCCCAACCCGGCACCTTGACGCAGGAAAACGCCATCGATCCGGGGAAATGCCTGCCTTCGGCTGGCGGATGCCCGATTTTGCGGCGTTTAGGCAGGCAATAAATCCCGTATTTGGTTTATCATAGCGCTCGCGTACTTCAAAAAACTTCTGGGAGGAAGAGATGGTTAAAAAGATCGTTGCTGTGGTGCTGATCGTGTTGACGGCTGGTAGCTGGTTCTATCTGGACTATCTGAACAAGCAGCAATTGCAGGAAGCCGAGGAACTGCGCAAGTCGATGGAACAGGCACGTGTTGTGGCCCTGGCCAAGGCCAAGGCAGCCGCAGAAGCGAAAGCGAAGTTCGAAGCCGCCCTCCTGGCCGACCTGAATGCCTGCAAGGCGACCGCGGAAAAAGCGAAAGAAGACTTCCTGATCCAGAACCAGAAACCCGTGCGCCGCAAACCGGGGCAATTCACCATTCCGCAAGCCGCGCAGGACGAAGCCGCCAAGACGCTCGAAGCCGCCAATGCGGCGTGCCAGGCAACTTACGATAGCCGCCTGAAGAGCGGTTCGTAACCAGAAACCCCGCTTTGCGGCTTGTCGCGCGAACCGACGGCAAGCCGACTATTCCAAGCCCACCCCACGGCTGTGGTGCGGCAACTCCAGGTAGCGATGCGTCTGCATCTCGGCCAGCCGACTGGAGATACGCTGTGATTCGCTGTCATGCCGCCCGCCTTCGTAAAGCTTGTCAGGCTCGACTTCGAACGACGCCACCAGTTTCACATGGTTATCGTATAGCACGTCGATCAGCCAGGCGAAACGCCTCGCTTCCGGCGCATTCTCTGCCGTCATTCTCGGGATGCCCGATATAAAGACCGTCGGATAGCGATGTGCGATCTCCAGATAGTCTGACTGGTCGTGATGGCCACCGCACAACACCCGGAAATCGAACCACACCACTTCACGCGCAACGCGCTTGACCGGAATCCTGATCTGCCTGACCTGGATGGCCTCCGTTCCGGCATGCATGTCTGCGGTGAGGCGGCGGAAAAAAGCGCTCATGCGGTCTTCGGCCTTCGCATCGGTTGCAAGCGTGAACAGGGGATCGCGTGCCATATGCAACATGCGATAGTCGGTATCGCTGTCGAGATGCAGCACTTTCAGTTCGCGCTTGAGCAGGGCGATCGCGGGCAGGAAATTCTGCCGCTGCAATCCATTCGGATACAGTGCGTCGGGAGAATAATTGGACGTCGTCAGCAACACCACGCCGCGCTCCAGCAGCGCCGTCAGCAGGCGGCCGAGGATCATCGCATCGGCGATGTCGTCGACATGGAACTCGTCCAGGCATAACAGGCGCGTCGATCGCTCTATCTTCGCGGCCACGGCCATGAGGGGGTCGTTCTCATGCGCGTGCCGTTTCATCTCCTGGTGCACTTCGAGCATGAAGTTATGGAAATGGATGCGGCGTTTCCGTCGATACGGCAGACAGTGGTAAAAGCCGTCCATGAGGAAAGTCTTGCCCCGCCCCACCCCGCCCCATATATACAGCCCCTTGGGCACGGCCGGACTGAGCAGGCTGCGGCCGAGAAACTGGTTCCGTCTGGCCTTGAATTCGACCAGCTGATGCCAGAGCACTTCCAGTTCTTCGATGGCCGCGGTCTGGCGCGTATCGAATACGAAACCGGATTGCTCGCAAGCGTTCCGATACCAGGCGCTTGGGCTGATACCGGTCTCAGGCAGTTGCTGCATCACCCGGCGACCTCGATGAATTCCAGCGCATTCTGGTCCGGATCGCGGCAGAACAGGGCCGGACGCCCGGATCGGCTCAGCGTATAAGGAATACCGGCCGCATCCAGTCGCGCCGCCAATGTCGGCAAATCGTCTATCAGCAATGCCACATGGCGGTCCCGTCCGCCATGCGCGGGCCGCTGCAATCCCGCTTCAGGATCCGGCAACGACATCAGGTGTATCTGCTGGTTCGGGGCAATGTCGTACCACACGCCCTCGAAGCTCATGTCCGGCCGCCGGGGATCGGTCCGCAAACCGATCACCCCCTCGTAAAACGCGCGCGACCTGGCGAGATCGCCGGTCAGGAAGGTGGCATGGTGAAGGCCTACGATCATCAGGCTTTGAAAGGAACAACCTTGCTAGCCGCCAGCTTGGCACGCGCTCTCGCCTCGTCGGTATCCTTGCCGTTCGCCAGGGCCACCCCCATGCGGCGCTTCTTGAACGACTCCGGCTTGCCGAACAGGCGCAGATCCGATTCGGGCACGCGCAATGCCTCGTCCACTCCCTTGAAGGCGATGCCCTGCTCGTCCAGCTGGCCGTAGATCACCGCGCTCGCCCCCGTCGCGCGCAGCGCGGTATCGACCGGCAAACCGAGGATCGCCCGCGCATGCAACTCGAATTCGTTGAAGCGCTGCGTGCACATCGTCACCATGCCGGTATCGTGCGGACGCGGACTGACTTCGCTGAACCAGACCTGATCCCCTTTCACGAACAACTCGACCCCGAAGATGCCCAGCCCGCCCAGATCGTCGGTGACTTTCTTGGCGATCTCGCGCGATCGCTGCAGCGCCACCGGGGTCATCGCCATCGGCTGCCAGCTCTCCACATAATCGCCGTGTACCTGCACATGCCCGATGGGTTCGCAGAAATGCGTTGCGATCTCGCCGTTCGCCCCGACCGCGCGCACCGTGAGTTGCGTTATCTCGTAATCGAAATCGATGAAACCCTCCACGATCACCCGGCCCTGGTTCACCCGTGAACCGCTGGCCGCATAATCCCATGCCTTCTTCACCTCGGCCGGGTTGTCCACCTTGGACTGCCCCTTGCCGGAAGACGACATCACCGGCTTGACGATGCAGGGATAGCCTATGCCGCCGTCGATGGCTGCCTGCAACTCTTCCAGGCTGTCGGCGAATTTGTACGGCGATGTCGGCAGTCCCAGGGACTCGGCGGCCAGGCGGCGGATGCCTTCTCGATTCATGGTGAGTTGTGCGGCGCGGGCGGTGGGGATGACCCGCACCCGCCCCTCCTTTTCGATCTGCACCAGCATGTCGGTGGCGATGGCCTCGATCTCGGGCACGATCAGGTGCGGTTTTTCCTTTTCGACCAGCGCGCGCAATGCCGCGCCATCCGCCATGTTGATGACATGCGCACGATGGGCGACCTGGTGACCCGGCGCATTTTCATAGCGGTCGACGGCGATCACCTCCACGCCCAGGCGTTGCAGCGCAATGATGACTTCCTTGCCGAGTTCGCCGCTGCCCAGCAGCATGACCTTGGTTGCGGAGGGACTGAGCGGGGTACCGATGGTGGTTTGTTTCATGGCGATAGAGACAGGTTGTTGGAATGCACAAAATTATACACAGGGAGTAAGATGAGCACGCCATTTTGACCATCCGAGGAGCGAAATCATGACGAATATCGTGCAATTGCTGGGCGAAGAAGCAGAGCATCTGTTGCAGCACCGTTGTGCGGGCATTCCGAAAGAATCGCTGCACTTGCCCGGGGCGGATTATGTCGATCGCGTGGTGGCCGTGAAGGATCGCAAACCCGGCGTCCTGCGCAGCCTGCAGGCTTTATACGGACACGGCCGTTTGGCGAATTCCGGCTATCTTTCCTTGTTGCCGGTGGATCAGGGTGTGGAACATTCCGGCGGCGCCTCGTTCGCCCCCAACCCCATCTATTTCGACCCGGAGAACATCGTCAGGCTCGCCATCGAGGGCGGCTGCAACGGCGTGGCTTCCACGCTGGGTGTGCTGGGCTCGGTAGCCCGCCGTTACGCACACAAGATCCCGTTCATCGTGAAGATCAACCATAACGAGATGCTGACTTACCCCAACATCTACGACCAGACCCTGTTCGCCAGCGTGGACCAGGCATTCGACATGGGCGCGGTGGCCGTCGGCGCGACCGTTTTCTATGGCTCCGAGCATTCGCGCCGCCAGATACAGGAGATCTCCGCAGCGTTCGAACACGCGCACGAACTCGGCATGGCGACCATCCTGTGGGCCTATCTGCGCAACCCGGCCTTCAAGACCGCGGACAAGGATTACCATGTCGCCGCCGATCTGACCGGGCAGGCCAACCACCTCGCCGTCACCATCAACGCCGATATCGTCAAGCAGAAGATGGCCGAGAACAATGGCGGCTACAACGCCATCAAGTTCGGCAAGACCAGCCCGAAGGTCTACAGCGACCTGACCACCGACCACCCGATAGACCTGGTGCGCTACCAGGTGGCGAACTGCTATATGGGACGGGTCGGCATGATCAATTCGGGCGGCGAATCCGGCAAGAACGACCTGCAACAGGCAGTACGCACGGCGGTCATCAACAAGCGGGCGGGCGGCATGGGACTGATCTCCGGCCGCAAGGCGTTCCAGAAACCGATGCAGGATGGTGTCGCGCTGCTCAACGCGATCCAGGATGTCTATCTGGACAAGGCCGTGACGGTAGCGTGAAGCGGATGCATTTTCCCCGCTGACCGGCGGGGGATTGCCATCAGATATCCCAGCGCAAACCGATGGAAAAGTATTTCCGCGTCGTGTTCGATGGCGTAGAAATGGTGGGGTTGGTCCTGGTCCAGTCTATGCCCCCTTCCCCTTCCATGGTCAGGCTGTTTCTCAATCGATAACCCAGCTTGAAGACGGGCGAAGTGGTACTGATCTTGCCGCCCGTGTTGTCCGTCTGCCAATACAGCCGCAACGTGCTATCGAACGTCCACAGTTCGCGGGGATAGGAATGGTTGTATAGCAGGAGCGACTTGCCGCTCAGGAAGGGGCTCCTGGTATAGCTCAGCGTCCCCATCGTCATGTCGCGCTGGGTAATGACGTCGCTGCCGGACAAGCGTCCGTTGATTGTCCAGGTATTGCCTGTGGACGGCGTCGCCGCCACAAAACCTTCCAGGCCGGTTGTGCCATCCGGATTGAGCGTCCCGCTGGCCGGCAAACCAGATGTATTGGAAACGATAAAATCCGTTCCGGCCTGCCACTTTTCCCTGAAGCGTTGTGTCACACCGACCATCGCGAGGTTGGAGATCGCCGTGCGTACATTCGCCAGCATCAACAGATCGTTCGTCGTCCAGCCGTTCTGCAGCAGGGTGCTGACGGTCGAGGTGGTGCCGTTGATCGCATTGCGGATGTCCAACACCGGGCTTCTGCGACGATCCAGCAGATAGTTGTAGTCCGTGCCCGAATCGTAGTTCAGCGTACCTTGCAGGGTGAATATGTTCAGCGCCTTGAACTGCATGTCGTAATCCAGCATGGCCATCGCTGTTTTGCCCTGCTCGAAATATCGCAGGTAGCCCCCGGCAGCCTTCCGGTCCGTGATCCCCCCGGCTTTCTGATTGATCACATAGGCGGAACCGCCCAGCGCGCTATTGACGCCAAAATCCACACCGAGGCTGAGAAACGTGGGCTTGGAATCCAGGGTGATGTCGGACAGCTGCCCCGTGGCGATGTTGACGCGCCAGTTCTGCATGAAGCCATAACCGGCAGCGATGCCGTCAAACCGCCCGAGTACGCCGCCGCCCATTGCGGACTGGCGTCCGATGCGCGCCGAATAGTTGTCGACCCTGCTTTTGAAATCGTAATAGGCCGCATTCAAGCGGTTCTGGTTTCCCTGCCCGGGCAAGAAACTTTTCGCATTGAAATCCTGGAACACGAGGCGGTTGTCGTACTCGTTATTGTACGAACGTGCGGTCATGCTCACATTGGTGATCAACGCCGACTGGTCGGTCAGCGACAAGGTGGATGGCGTCTGGATACCGCCGACAGTGGCCACCGTGTCGGTCTGGGTCGCCCCATGGTAGTAATACATGGAAAGGCTGCCGTATTCGGCGGTATGGAATTCCGAAGTTTGCGGCGCGGCGACAGGTTGAGGCATTGCTGACGGGACGGCATATTGTATCGAATTCAATTTGGCGAGCCGCCCTCTGACCCAGGTTGTATCCTGCCCATCCGGATAGAGTTTCAGGTACAACTCGTATTCCAGTTTTGCCTTGGCCAGTTGCCCGGATTTTTCCCTGGCGATGCCGATCCACACTTGGGCCGCTGCGGAGTATTTATTCGGTGGCAGCTTGAGGACATTGTTGAATGCGTCGATTGCGGTGAACATGGCACCGGTCAGGACCGCATCGCGCCCTTTCGCCATCAGTTCTGCAGCCTGGCTGTCGGCTTTCCTGCGCTGTTCCGCCACGGAAAGCGGTCCTGCCGTTGGGGAACCGACATTCTCCGGAGACGCTTTCTCGATCATCGGAAAGAGCGGCAAGCCGTCTGCCCCGCCCAGCTGTGCCGGCATGGCTTGCGCAGGCACTGGCGGCAAGGCGGGTTTCACTGGCCCGGACGCGACGGCCGGCGCCGCTGCCGCAGCAGGTGCCGGCATGATCGGTATTGCCGGGCCGACGCCGGGCGAGCCTGATGCAGTTGCTCCCGTCGCCTTTCCGTCGTTCTTCTGCGGAGCGACGCCCGGTTTGATGTGGATCAGAATGCTCTGGTCATTCTTGCCGGCAGAGACGGTGAATTCTACCGGGTGGCTGAATTGCACCTCGATCTTCGGACCGGTACTCAGGTCGCGCGTTGTTACCGTGAATCCGCGCACGATTTCTGACGCGGGCGACCTGTGCGATTCGTAGTTCTGCCATTCGTCGCGGGCCACACTGCCCAGTACATTGAAATAGATCGACAAGTCGGCGGATTTCCGCAACGGGAAATAGCGCGAGTACTGGACAGGCACGGAGAATTTGATGACTGCATCGACCTCGCCATTCGCATCGGTCTTCAGGTAGATGTCGTCTATGATTTCGGCAGAGGCATAACCCGGCAACGCATACAGCAGCACGAGCTGGCAGCACAGCACCAGTTGCTTCTGCAATTTTCGATAGGTTTTCAGGCACATGATGGATTCAGGGCCGGGCAAACCCGCTCCCAATGTGGCGCATGGAAGCGGGCGCTGGCGTTAATGAAGAGGTTGGACAAATGCTTACCAGACGGTGTATGCCGTCCCGGTTCTTCCCAGGGGTTTGTGACAGCTCGAACTCGAGCAATCCTTGGCGGTGCTTGCGCCGTTATGGCTCTTCTTCTGCATTGAGCCCAGATAGGTCACGCCGGAGAGATGGCAGTTCACGCAGTAGACTCCGCCCCCGCCGCCGCCTTGCGCATTGTTGTGATTCATCTTCTCTTGCAGCCAGCCGGTGGAGCTGGTGTAGGTCGGCGAGGTATGGCAGGTAGTGCAATCCAGTCCTGCCGTGATCGTCGTCGGAATGTGGTTGGATACCTTGGCCTGGGCACCGCCGTACTGCAAGCCTTGTGTCGTATATGCACCGCCATGGCAAACGTCGCAGCGTGTTGCCGTCACCAGCGCATGGTTCATGGTGCCGGGTGCAAATGTCGTGACAGTCGTACCGTTGTACATGGCGTGGCAGCCATCGCACGACAGCGCTGCGACCGGGATGTGCCCCGTCGACAAGCCCTTGGCACCTGCGCCGTTGTGGCAGGACGCGCAGGTCCCGGCCATTGCTGCAGTGTGCGCCATCGCCCCGGTCGCACCGAGGAATGTGGTGAAATTTCCGGTATTGGCCTGGGTATGGCAGGCATCGCAGGAAGCCGTGGTCACCATGTGATTGGCTGGCTTGCCGGTAGCAGTCGTGCCGTTATGACAGGACGCACAAGTGCCCGGCGTTGGCGGGTTCGGATTGTGGGTATAGACCGCCCCCAGGAAAGTGGTGTAATTGGCCGTATTGGTGGCGGTATGGCAGCTGACGCAATCGAGGACTGTAGATACATGAGTTGCCGACTTGCCCGTTGCACTCACCCCGTTATGACACGCATCGCAGCGAGTGGTGATCGTCACATGGGTGAACGTGGCGCCAAAGAAGGTCGTGTAGTTGCTGGTGTTGGTCGCGGTATGGCAGCTGCTGTTGCCACAGTCCAGTCCCGCAGTGGTCGGTATGTGGTATGCCGGCTTGCCGGTCGCACTGACGCCGTTATGACATGAAGCGCACGTGGAGGTCCCCAGGAAAGCTGCCGTGTGCGCCACGGTGGCACCCAGCCAGGTCGTGTAATTCGCCGTAGTGGCCGAGGTATGGCAGGTATCGCATTGTGCAGCCGATGCAACGTGATTGGCCGGCTTGCCCGTTGCAGTGGTGCCGTTGTGACAGGTGGAGCAATTCCCTACATCCGCCGGTTGATGGGCATACACGACGCCGAGGAAAGTGGTGAAGTTGCTGGTGTTCGACGAGGTGTGGCAGGTATCGCACTGCGCGGAAGTCGTGACATGGAGCGCATAGGATGATTTGCCAAGCACGCCGGGATAGGCGCCATTATGGCAGGTCGAACAATTGCCCGCGGACAGCGGCGTGATGTGGTCATACAGCGCGCCCAGAAAAGAAGTAAATCCGCCCGTATTGGTGGCCGTATGGCATGCATCGCAGGCATTGCCGGCCCCCAGGGTGGGAATGTGGAATGCCGGTTGCGCTTTTACTCCCGGCTGTTGTCCCAGATGGCAGGTGCCGCAGGTACCTGCGACAACCGTGGAGTGGTTATAGGTCGATCCGAGGAATGTACTGGTGTTATGGCATACGCCGCAATCGGCCGTCGTCGCGATATGTGCCACCGGCTTGCTGACGACCCCGGGGAACTGTCCGCTATGGCAGGATGCGCAATTGCTGGTCAGGCCGGTGTGATCCATTCTCCAGCTCAGGAAGGTATTGGTGCTGGTATGGCAGGATTCGCACGGCAGCAAAGTAGGAAAGTGGTTGGCCGGTTTGCTGACGACGCCGAAAGACTGTCCATTGTGGCAGGTGATACAGCCATTCGTGATGGCGACATTGGTCATGCCCACGTGATTGAAGCTCTTCACCAGGAAACTGGTCGGGCTCGTGTGGCAGGTATCGCAGGACTGGGTGGTCTGCACATGATTCACGGGTTTGGGAGTGGCGCCGACGCGGCTTCCAATGGCGTGACAGCCGCCGCAGTCTTTCGGGGTGTTCTTGAAGATGCCATCGACGTGGCATTGTTCGCACCGCAACGTGGTATGTATGTCGCGCAACAGGAATCCGGTTTTGGAATGGTCGAACGGGGCGGCATTTCCTGGCGCTTGCACAGGGCCGGCCATGGTCTGCGCCTGGGCGGTCTGTGCAAAGCAGGACAACAGGCCAAGCAACAAGGCAATTGTCGTTTTATGGATACGGCAGCGCATCATGCTCATCTATGTCTCCCTTGGTTCCCACAGGTTCAGACCGTCTGAAGGTCGTGTTTTTGCAGCCCTCACGATCATCAAAATCTCATTAGAGAGTCGTGAAGAATGCGTAAAGGAGTCTAAGGTGAAAAACCTGACGGATGGAAGGGCCGTTTATCCGTTATGCCGAGGACAGACGAATGGCGGCGTATCCGAACAGACTAAAACCACAATGATTTCTTAAGGTTGCGAATCCAAATGAATGCCGGGCAGTGCCACACCTGCTCGTGGGGGGAATTGCATGACTCGATCCGATTCCGAAAACTACTGCTGGATCCAGCGTTGTCCGCCGATCTTGATCTCTTTCCATCCCGATCCGGTGATGGTCTTCCACGATGATCCGACATGGCACTGCTCGCATCGTCTGCCAAATGCACCGTCGTGTTTATCGTCCTTTTCATGGCAGCTGACACAGCTCGCGGCGAGCACCATCTTCTTGGTCACCGGTGTCTTGTGACAATCCGCACAGCGCAACTCCTTGTGCTTCCCTTGCAACTTGAAGTTCGTTTTATCATGGTCGAAATCCCAGTCCCGCCAATCGCGCGTGTTATGGCAGGATTCGCAGCCCATCCCAAGCGTGCGTTTATGCACATCCTGCTTTTCGTGGCATGACCAGCAGTCCGACTTGGCGTCCTTGTATCTGATAGTCGAGTGGCATTTCTTGCACTCCGTCAGCATATGGCTTCCGGTCAGCGGAAAGCGCGACATCAAATGATTGAAGTCGGTTTTCTTCCATGATTGTTCGTGGTGGCAGGTTTCGCATTTCCTGCCCTCCTGCCCTTCGTGCTTGTCGTCTTTCTGGTGGCATGAGTAGCAATCGGACCTCAGTTTGTCCTTGTACAGATCCCCCTTGTGACAGCTGACGCACTTGGCATCGCGATGCTTGCCCAGCAATGGATACTTGGTCTTCTTGTCGTGATCGAACAGGATTTCCTTCCAGCTCTTCTCGATATGGCAGGTTTCGCATTTGGAGCCGAAATTGCCCTTGTGCTTGTCGTCCTTCTGGTGACAGGAGTAGCAGTCTGTCTTCAGCTTGTCTTTATACAAATCGCCTTTATGGCAGGCATTGCATTTGACATCACGATGCTTGCCGAGCAAGGGAAATCTGGTCTTCTTGTCGTGATCGAAAGGAATGTCCTTCCAGCCGCGCTCGATATGGCAAGTCTCGCACTTGGGCCCGAACTTGCCCTTATGCTTGTCGTCCTTCTGGTGACACGAAACACAGTTGGTCTTCAGTTTTTCCTGATACAGGTTCCCTTTGTGGCAACTCACACATTTCACTTCACTGTGCTTCCCGAGCAACGGGTATCTGGTTTTCTTGTCATGGTCGAACAGAATTTCTTTCCAGCTCTTTTCATTGTGGCAGGTTTCGCATTTGGGCCCGAAGTTACCCTTGTGCTTGTCGTCCTTCTTGTGGCACTCATTGCACTGGACCGGTGTATCCTTGAATTTTTCATTGGGGTGACAGGCTTTGCACTTCACCTCAACGTGTTTACCCAGCAACGGGAA